>JAHXHF010000114.1 GCA_025656895.1 gamma proteobacterium symbiont of Bathyaustriella thionipta | reverse complement strand
ACAGAGCCTCTACAGCCAGCTCATTCTGGCTATAATGCAAACGACCCTCGGTAACATGAATGCGGCCCCATACACCGACAGCAGTTGCATCACCCTGTTGCCATTCATCCGGCATATTGACTTCGCTGTGATCGATAGAGCGGTCAAAGCGTACCACCGTTTGCGGCCATTCAGCCGCATCACAACGCACACAGTTCAATGACTGCCCAAGCATCTGCTGACGTGTTTCCGGCTGCAGTACCCACGGGCGATTGACGAATGGCGGCTCATGCCGTACATGTTGCGGATGACCGCAGTTTAACCAGGCTATCGGCTCATCCTTTTCGTCCGTTGAAAAATCGACAATGGCACGTTGCACCCTGCATTCTCCTTTCACTCATTAACCCGCTATAATAGCGCCTTCTATTATTTCAGACGATGATTCATCATGTCCCAGAACAGAAAAGCGGTTGCGCTGATTTCCGGTGGTCTTGATTCTTTACTGGCCGCCAAAGTAATTCAGGATCAGGGTATTCATGTGGAAGGCATCAACTTCTACACCGGCTTCTGTGTGGAAGGCCATACTCACGCCATTCGCAAGAAAGACCGCAACAAGCCCAAGCGCAATAATGCCTTATGGTCGGCCGAACAACTGGGCATGAAACTGCATATTGTAGACATTATTGACGAATACAAAGACGTTGTTTACAACCCCAGACACGGCTATGGTGCCAACATGAACCCCTGCCTGGACTGCAAGATTTTTATGGTGCAGAAAGCGCTTGAGTGGATGCAGGCTCATGATTTTGATTTTATCATCACCGGCGAGGTGATTGGCCAGCGCCCCAAATCGCAGCGCAAAGACACCATGCCGGTTATTTCCAATGAATCGGGCGCGGACGATCTTTTACTGCGCCCCTTGTGCGCCAGAAACCTGCCTGAAACCCGCCCGGAAAAAGAAGGCTGGGTCAATCGCGAACAACTGTTTGATTTTTCCGGCCGCACGCGCAAACCGCAAATGGCTCTGGCGGCCTCTCTGGGCTTTGAAGATTATGCCCAGCCTGCCGGTGGCTGCTGTTTTCTGACCGATGCCGCTTATTCCATCAAACTGCAGGATTTGTGGAAAAGCCGTGGTGAAAAACGTTACGAGCTGGATGACATCATGCTGCTGAAAGTGGGTCGTCATATGCGTCCGCGTGAGCATTTCAAGGTCATTATTGCGCGCGAGGAAGGCGAAGGTAAGTTTCTGCGCGGCTATCGCAAACAGTTTGTCTGCCTGGACACCGTCAGTCACGCCGGGCCGCTGGCGCTGATTGATGGCGAAGTGACCCGGCAGGATATTGAACTGGCGGCGCAACTGGTGGCGCGTTACAGCCAGGGACGTTCTGCCGAATCGGTGGAATTGGAGGTTTCTGACCACGGCGCCGAAGCCTACCGCATTCAGGTAGCGCCCATGCCGGCACATGAGATTCCACAAGGCTGGCACGTATGAGCCACGAAATTGTGGATGCGCGCCGCCTGCTGTGCCCCATGCCGGTTATCCGGGTGCAGAACCGTATTGCCGAATTACCAGCCGGCACCCTGGTAAAAGCCATCTGCAGCGATCCCGGTGCACTTAGCGACATTCCTGCCTGGTGCCGCATCAACGGCCATCAGGTCCTGGAAACCCGTGTTGATGATGACGAATATATTGTTATCGTGCAGGTAGGTGAAAACACTTGAACAAGCAACAAAGAGCCAAAATAACCCGCCGCGTTACGCTGGTGGGTGCCGCTGTGAACCTGCTGCTGTCAATTGTAAAAATTATTGTCGGCGTAATGGCATCCGCCCAGTCGCTGGTAGCTGATGGCATTCACTCGCTGTCCGACCTGCTCAGTGACGGACTGGTTCTGTATGCAGCCAATAAGGCACAGGCCGAGGCCGATGAAGAACACCCTTACGGACATGGCCGCTTTGAAACCATCGCCACACTGGCCCTGGGTGGCCTGCTGATGCTGGTGGCGGTCGGCATTATCTGGAATGCGGTCGAGCGTTTTTTATCCGACACACCCTTGCTCATACCCAATGTGATTGCCTTGTGGATTGCGCTGTTATCGGTACTGTCCAAAGAAGCACTTTACTGGTACACACTGAGAGCGGCTTATCAATGTCATTCCAAACTGCTGGAAGCGAATGCCTGGCATCATCGCTCGGACGCAATTTCTTCGATAGTGGTACTGGCCGGCCTGGGTCTGGCGCAGGCGGGCATGCCCTGGCTGGACGGCGCCGCCGCCATGATTGTGGCGCTGATGATTGCGTGGGTGGGCGGTAAGCTGATCTTCAGCAGCGCCAATGAACTGGCTGATGCGGGGCTGGATGCGGAACGCCTGTCCCGCGTACAGGAAACAGCAAAAAAAGTCAGTGGCGTGAATGCCTTGCACATGCTGCGCACCCGTTATGTCGGGCATGAAGCACTGGCCGACGTGCACGTTCAGGTAGGTTCAAACATCAGCGTGTCGGAAGGCCACAGCATAGCCGAGGCGGTACGTCAGGCGCTGGTGGACAATATCGATGAAATTGCCGATGTTACGGTACATATTGATCCCGAAGATGATGAGCATGACGCGCCCTGCAAGGACTTGCCCCTGCGGGATGAAATCAATGCCAAACTGCAACAGCACTGGGCTGAGTGGCCCGCCTTGCTGAATGCAGAACTGGTATTGCATTACCAGAACGGTCTCATCAATCTGGATGTCTTACTGAATAGCGACACCCATGTAAGCCCCTCCGATCTGGCGCGGGCACAAGAAGCGTTAAAAGCCATGACTTGCATAGGGTCAGCCCGCTTTTTCAGCCAACAGACTGCATCAGAATAGTGCGCGGCATTTTTTATCGCACCAGATTGGTGCGATGATTTCGGCGCAGTGCGCTGACAATTCGGCTTTTATCGCGGTATTAGAAAATACGATAACAAAGCCCGCTATGCCATAAAAAAGCATAAAAATATATTTTTTATATTATTTTTCATGCATTTATAAAGGGAAATACACCCCTGCCCCAGTCTTTCGCATAGCCACATCAACCATGTGGCTTTTCATTCCTGTCTCAATTCTTGTTACGATCACGGGCGCTCAGACTTTATCTGGGTTTTGCAGCATCAGATTCTCAAAGTGGCATAGCTGTTGCTGTAAATGTATGATTACGCATCTTGACGAGTACCGTTTGGATGCGAAATTAATTAAAAAATTATTACACCCACATTTGTTTTGAGAACCGGGAGAGACCCAATGGGATCCAAGATCCAGAAAAGCATTAAAGACAATGACATTAAATACGTTGACCTGCGTTTTACCGATACACACGGCAAGGAACAGCATGTTTCTGTACCCGTTAGCCAGGTAGATGATGATTTCCTTACCGACGGTAAAATGTTTGATGGCTCCAGCATCGGCGGCTGGAAAGGTATTAACGAGTCTGACATGATTCTGATGCCGGATGACAGCACCGCTGTGCTGGATCCTTTCAGTGATGATGCCACCCTGATTGTACGCTGCGACATTCTTGAACCGACCACCATGCAGGGTTATGAACGTGACCCGCGTTCGGTAGCCCGTCGCGCGGAAGCCTTTTTAAAATCAACCGGTATTGCGGATACCGCCTATTTTGGTCCCGAACCTGAATTTTTTGTTTTTGACGATGTTCGCTGGGGCGCCAATATGGGTGGTGCTTTCTACAAAGTAGATTCTGACGAAGCCGAATGGAACTCTGAACGCGTCTATGAAGACGGCAACATGGGCCATCGCCCGGGTTTGAAAGGCGGCTATTTCCCGGTTCCTCCGGTTGACTCACTGCACGACCTGCGTGCCGCCATGTGTAACACCATGGAAGACATGGGTGTGGAAGTGGAAGTTCATCACCACGAAGTAGCTACCGCCGGGCAATGCGAAATCGGTACCGCCTTCAACACGCTGGTAAAACGCGCTGATCAGAACCAGATTATGAAATATGTAATTCATAATGTGGCTCATGCATACGGTAAATCAGCTACCTTCATGCCGAAACCGCTGGTAGGCGACAACGGCAACGGTATGCACGTTCATCAGTCTCTGTCCAAAGATGGCAACAACATTTTTGCCGGTGATCTGTATGGTGGCCTGTCTGAAGCGGCTCTTTATTATATTGGCGGCATTTTCAAGCATGCTCGCGCTCTGAATGCGTTCACCAACTCCAGCACCAATAGCTACAAGCGTCTGGTACCGGGTTTTGAAGCACCGGTTATGCTGGCCTATTCGGCTCGTAACCGTTCAGCATCGGTACGTATTCCTTACGTCAGCAGCCCCAAAGGCCGCCGTATCGAACTGCGCTTCCCGGATCCTATGGCTAACCCTTACCTGGCCTTCTCTGCCATGATGATGGCCGGCCTGGACGGTATCCTGAACAAAATCCATCCGGGTGATGCCATGGATAAAGATCTGTATGACCTGCCTGCCGAAGAAGCCGCTGCCATTCCGACGGTTTGCAGTTCTTTTGAACAGGCACTGGAATCTGTGGATAAAGACCGTGAATTCCTGACCGCCGGCGGTGTTTTCACCAACGACATGATTGATGGCTTCATCAGCCTGAAAATGGAAGAAATTACCCGTCTGAACATGACCACTCATCCGGTTGAGTTCGATATGTACTACAGCTTGTAAATACAGGCTTTTGCCGGGGTAACCCGCAAGCTCAGGAAAAACCCTGACAGTAATCACACTGTCGGGGTTTTTTATTGGCGCAAATTTTTTTCTGCGCTATGCTGTTGGCATGAATAAATTACTTTTTAGCGTCCTGATGCTTTGTCTGGTTTCCGTAGCAGTTTCCGCTGAGTTTTATAAATGGGTAGATGACGAAGGGGTTACTCACTACACCGCCACCCCGCCCGGGAAAGGTGCAGAAAAGCTGAAACTGCGTGAACCTACCTATTACACCCCGCGTGATATGCCGGATTCTATCTACGCCGATAAAAAACAGCCAGGCGGCCTGCCCGGCAGTTACCAGACTCTGCAGTTTGTTTCACCCGAGAATGATGCCACCATCCGCAGCAATGAAGGCATTGTTGATTTCTCCCTGCAGCTTGAACCGCCTCTGCAAGCGGATGATGTGCTGAAAGTCAGTCTGGATGGCCAGCTTATTGATCAGCCCCTGACCGGACTGCGCCATAAATTGACCAATATTGACCGGGGTTCCCACACCTTGCAGGCGCGCATTGAAAATAAACAGGGCAAGACCCTCATCACCTCAAAAACGGTTACCTTCCATTTGCGCCAGCATTCTATTCTGCATCCGGGTGCGGTTAAACCGGTTCCACTGCCCGGCCCGATTTAGCGGCAAAACCTTTGCCTTATGTAAACAGGGCTATTTGGCGCAGTTTTTGCTTTTAGCTGTGGTATGAGCCAACCACCCAGCATCGAAAAACGCATTGCCGATCATCAAGGCACGGCTATTTTATTACTGGATAGCCATTGCAGACTGCAATACGCGAATTCTGCCGCTGAAAATCTGCTCGGCATCACTGAGAAACGTCTCCTGGGTCGTCATGCCAATGACGTTCTCAACATGCCCCAGGGCAATAAAACGGCCTGCCTCAGCAAGGTGCAGGAAAGCCTTTCACCTTACGCGGAACACGCCATTCCCTTATCCCTGGCTGACGGACGCCAACTGACGGTGGATTGTCTGATTACCCCTATTGTCGATACTGGCAGAAAAACCGCACAGGATTATATCGTTGAGCTGCGTGTGCTAGATCATCAGCTGCGTGTCAATCGTGAAGCCCGGCTGCTGGCGCAACAGGATGCCGTGCATGACATGCTGCGCGGACTGGCGCATGAAATCAAGAACCCGCTGGGGGGCATACGAGGCGCCGCACAACTGCTGGAAAGCGAGCTGGAGAAACAGGATCAACTGGAATACACACAAGTGGTTATTAACGAGGTTGATCGCCTGAAAAACCTGGTGGATCGCATGCTCGGCTCCAACCGCCTGCCGCAGGAAGCACCCACCAATATTCACAAGGTGCTGGAAAGAGTCTGTACCCTGGCGCAAACCGACAGCCGCTACGACATTCACATCAAAAAGGATTACGATCCTTCCATACCCGAGCTGCTGGGGGATGAAGAACAACTCATACAGGCCATACTGAATATTGTTTCTAATGCCCTGCGTGCCGCCAGCCGGAATGTTATTCTGCGAACCCGGGTGTTACGGCATTTTACCCTGGGTGAAACCCTGCATCCTCTGGTTGCCTGCATTGAAATTCAGGATGACGGCCCCGGCGTAGCCGATGAACTGCGCGACACGCTGTTTTATCCCATGGTAACCGCTAGCGAAGGAGGCACCGGGCTGGGACTTTCCATTGCGCAAAACATCATAAACCGGCATAACGGACTGATTGAATACCGCTCAAGCCCCGGCGAAACCGTATTTATTGTATTGCTACCGGTGGAGGCGTCCATATGACCGATGCACTTGTGTGGGTCGTTGATGACGACGCCTCTATTCGCTGGGTTTTACAAAAGGCTCTCGGCAAAGCCGGTTTTCAGGTTCGCTGCTTTGAAAATGCAGCCGCTGTGGTGCAGGCGCTGCCACAAGGTTTGCCGCAGGTTCTGGTGTCCGATATTCGCATGCCCGGTGAAGACGGCCTGGCTTTGCTGCAGCGCATCCATGCAGAATACCCGGATCTTCCTGTCATCATCATGACCGCTCATTCCGACCTGGACAGTGCTGTTTCGGCTTTTCACGGCGGCGCCTTTGATTATCTGCCCAAGCCTTTTGATATTAACGACGCCATCGCCCAGGTAGAGCGCGCCATTCGCACGCTGGATCAACAAACCGGCGACAAGGAAGATTACAGCAGCAAGCCCGGCACACCCATCATTGGTGAAGCACCCGCCATGCAGGAGGTATACCGGGCTATCGGACGGCTGGCACGTTCCAATATCTCTGTCCTCATCAATGGCGAATCGGGAACCGGCAAAGAGCTGGTGGCGCATGCACTGCACCAGCACAGCCCGCGTGCCGCCAATGCTTTTATTGCCCTGAATATGGCTGCCATACCGGCTGATTTAATCGAATCAGAACTGTTCGGGCATGAAAAAGGCGCTTTTACCGGTGCTCAGGCCAGGCGTCAGGGACGCTTCGAACAAGCGCATCTGGGTACTCTGTTTCTGGATGAAATCGGCGATATGCCGGCAGAAGCTCAAACCCGCCTGTTACGCGTGCTGGCGGATGGTGACTTTTATCGTGTCGGCGGTCACACACCGGTCAAGGTTGATGTACGCATCATTGCCGCCACCCATCAGGATCTTGAAGAGCTGGTGCGTAACGGCCGTTTTCGTGAAGATTTATTACATCGCCTTAATGTCATTCGCATTCAGCTTCCCGCATTGCGCGAAAGGCGCGAAGATATTCCGCTACTGATGCGGCATTTTTTGCAACTGGCGGCGGAAGAACTGAACGAAGAACGCAAGACGCTGCATGAAGATGCTATCCGGCTGTTATCGGCATTCGACTGGCCCGGCAATGTGCGCCAGTTACAGAATGTGGCACGCTGGTTAACCGTTATGTCCGCCGGCAAAAATATCCATGACAAGGATCTGCCCAAAGAAATACTGCAACTCAGTGCGCATATAGCAGCCTCGGCTCAATCGGATGACTGGGATAATAATTTTCGCCTTTGGTTGCAACAGGCCTTTGCCTCGGGGCAAAATAATCTCAGTGATGGCATACAGCAGCGTATGGAACGCATCATGATTGAAGTAGCCCTGTCGGCCAGTGGTGGCAAACGCCAGCAAGCGGCTCTCCTGCTGGGTTGGGGGCGAAATACACTTACCCGCAAAATCAAGGAACTGGATCTGGATGTTTGAAAGCCCCGTATCCCGAACCATAAGGATTATTTATGGACAGTAACAGTATTGAATTACCCGGCAGCCAGATTGAAGAGGTCAGCCTGCAGAATGATCAGTTAAGCATTGTATTTTCACGCGTCCATATCATTAAAAGCATGACCGGCGCCGAACAGAAAACCCGTTGGTATCAAGCCGGTAAACTGGTTTTTTCAGGTATTGAAGAAACCGATGGTATTCCGCAATGCCCTTGCATCTGTAGCGGCGGAGATGTGGGAGAAAATATCTATACCTACCGGGATATGATCCCACTGCCCTTGAAAAGCCAGGGCCACACACATTGCTCTCTGATTATTGAAGGACAGGATGCCCGTCTGCAGGTACAGGCTGAAGCGGTTGAATTGCAAATGATTGATACGCCACGCTATATAGAACATTTTACGGACTAAACTTTTACCTGAATCCATATCTTCAGGGTGGATGCAGGTTTCATTCAATAGCGGTTTTTTTGAGCGAAATCTTTGCGCTTTTCTCGTCCCCTGGAAACAGGTTTTCTCATTTTGCAAACTTGATATAAATCAATGCGCCTTGTCCGAGCCGATCTATAATATTAGAGTATAGTCAAATATTAAAGCAGTTTCTGCTCAATTAGCGAGGCGATACACATGGACAGAAAGCAAACAGTGTGGAAATTACGTGATGCCAAACGTGCTCATATTCGCTGGGTAGGTCATGCTCATGCTCTGATTGAAGGCCTTCCTCTGGAAAAAAATCAGGTTCCGGTTGAGGCGACCGATTGTGCTTTTGGCAACTGGTATTATGCCGAAGGCCAGTCTCTTTCCATGCTACCTTCTTTCAAGGGTATTGAGGCCGCTCATAGCGACCTGCACAATATCTATATGCAGATTTTCAAACTGCTGTTTGTCGGGCAAAAAAAATCACTGTTTGGAAAACTTTTTGGACGCTCAGCCACTGTCTCGGATGAGCATCGGGAAAAGGCCCGGGCGCTGTACAAACATCTGCAAAGAAGTTCAGAGCATGTTATTCATGGCCTGGAAAGTCTTGAACATGAGTTAATGGCCATGAAAACAGACAAGGTCGAAGAACTGGTCTGAACCTGACAATAGCGTCTTCCTGAAGACCGCTAACATTCAGATCAGGTCGTAGCTGCTATAACTCTGCTGGTTAGTACATCTCCATCGGATCAACATCAATAGACCAGCGCAGTCGTTTTCCTGAGGCCAGTCGATACAGTTGCTGACGCCATGCGCTGACCCTGTTATGCAATTCAGCGCGCTCTGTTGACTGCAATATCAGTTGATAGCGATAACGCCCGGCACGCTTTTCCATCGGTGCCGGCAGAGGCCCCCAAAGCGATATGGCATCCGTGGCCGCAAAGCATTCTCTCGCCTGTTTGAGAAACTCACTGGCCTGTTCAGCTTTAGCCGCTTCTGAACGCAGCAAAACCTGATGACTGTAGGGCGGCAATTGCAACAATTTGCGTTCCGCCAACGCCTGTTCGGCAAACGCGCTATAGCCCTCACGCGTGAGTTGCTGCAACAGCGGGTGATCCGGGTGGCGTGTCTGAATGAGAACACGTCCGGCCTTGGCGGCGCGCCCCGCCCGACCGGCTACCTGAATCAGCAATTGCGCCATACGCTCGGTGGCACGAAAATCAGCTCCGAAAAGCGCCTGATCCATATCCGGAATAACCACCAGTGTGACATTGGGAAAATGATGCCCTTTCGCAAGCATCTGGGTTCCCAGCAATAGTGAGTACTTACCTTGCTTGATTTCCTGCAGCACCGCCTGCAGGGCTCCCCGGCGGCGGGTTGAGTCCTGGTCAATTCGCACCAGCGCATATTGTGCAAATCGCTGGCGCAGAAATTCCTCGATTCGCTGCGTTCCCTGACCGATGTATTGCAAGCCACTGGCACCACATTCTGGACATTGATGCGGCTGCCGTTTTTGTGTTCCGCAATGATGACACCACATGCGTTGACTGTGTTTGTGCCAGGTCATGCGTGCATCACAGTGTTCGCAGTGCATAATCCAGTCACAGGATTTACAACTGAGTACCGGTGCGTAGCCACGTCGGTTATGAAACAGCAAAACCTGTTCGCCACGCTGTAAAACCTGCTGCATGGCTTGCAATAGCTGTGGTGACAAGCCTTCATTCAAACTGCTGTTGCTGATATCCAGAGTTTCGATACGCGGTATTTGCGCGGTGGCTGCGCGTTGCTTAAGTTGCAATAATTTGAAGCGCCCGCAGGCGACATTGTGCAGACTTTCCAGCGCCGGAGTTGCCGAACCCAACAGCACCGCACAATCCGCCTCTCGCCCCCGCAGTAGAGCCAGGTCACGCGCTGAATAGCGAATGCCATCCTGCTGTTTGTAGGACAGATCATGCTCTTCATCAACAATAATCAGCCCCACACGAGGCATGGGTGTGAAAATACAGGAGCGGGTGCCAATCAATACATCGGCCTGACCATCACGTGCCTGTTGCCAGGCACAATGACGATCACCATCCGAAAGCCCCGAATGCATCAGCACAATTTTCGCATTCAACGCTTTTTGCAGACGCTGATACAGTTGCGGCGTTAATCCAATTTCCGGTGCCAGCAGCAACACTTGTGCCTGTCGGGCCAGAGCCTGACGTATCAGGCGAATATAAACTTCGGTTTTGCCACTTCCGGTCACTCCATACAACAGCCAGGCGGCGAAACCCTGTGTTCCGTTAACGCTATCTACTGCAGTTTGCTGCTCCGCATTCAGCTGAACTTCATTATCTGCCCGGCTTGCATTTGTCGCGGCTACTGCCGGTTCTATCCATTCTTTTTTTAACAGAGCGGCCAATGTAGCGCGACTGGTTACGCTCAGTTGCAAAAGTTGCTTTTGCGCCATGCCCGCTGGCTGCTCACGCAATATTTTAATCATGCGCATCTGTGCCGGAGTTCGCGCCAGCGATGCATCATCCACAGTGCGGCCGCTTTGACTTAATTGCCATACCGGCTCAGTTCGATCCGGTGCGCTCTGCTTGCCATCACGCAGACGACCCGGCAGACTGGCCATCACCGTTTCACCAATTCCTCGCTGATAGTAAGCGCTTACCCATTCAAGCAGTTTCAAATCTTTCGGTCGCAACAGTACGCTATCATCAATAATGCGATCAATCGCCTTCAGACGGGAAAGCGGGCATGACGATTCCTCAGTTAGCGCCATCACCATTCCCAGGCGTTTTTTATTGCCAAACGGAACGCTGACCCGCATACCCGGCTTAAGCACAGAACCCAGATGATCTGGCAGCAGATAGTCAAAATAATTACTGCCCGGGATCGCCAGGGCCACTTTTACGATAGGCTTACTCATTGCCGCCACTTTATCATGTTACCGCCTATCTCTATTGAACATTCAAGCTGTGGATAAGATTGTGGATAAATAATCTGAAAATGCTTTATTTCAGGCTCTGGAGCACTTTATAAGTATCGTTCAACTTTTTTACATAGATTTATTATTTCTTTATATTTCAATAGTTTATATTATATTCATATATTTCTGCCTTGTATCAACCCTGTTCAGCCCCTGTTTTTACATGAAAGATGGCGGCCTGTGTAAATCCGCCTAAAAAAGCTCACTGCGTACACTTCATACTGCTTGCAACAAAAGCATGTACGAGTATCATCGGGATCTGAACCTGGTTCGACTTCTTCAAACAACTTTCAAATAGTTGAATATAGGCTCTTATCATGCGCTTCATTGTTTTATCAGCTCCCGCTTATTTCTGAATGACCGACTGGATCAGCATCTGTGAGCAAATCAGTGCGGTTACCCGGCAGCCGCTGAAGCCAGCTAGCGTTCAACCGATCGCTGGCGGTTGTATTAATGATTGTGTTTTATTGCAGCAGGATGAACAACGCTATTTTGTTAAAACCAACCGCTCCAGCCTGCTCCCCATGTTTGCAGCCGAGGCGGCCGGCCTTAAGGAAATGGCCTCGGCCCGGGCTATTCGTGTACCCGGACCTGTCTGCTACGGCACGGCTGGCGCGCAGTCCTTTCTGGCCATGCAATATCTGCCCATCACAGCCGCTTCCGGTAACGAAAGGCTGGCGGGGCAACAACTGGCCGGAATGCATCGGAAATCGGCCACACAATTCGGCTGGCATAGAGACAACACCATTGGTTCGACACCTCAACACAATGACTGGCAATCCGACTGGCCCACCTTCTGGCGGGATCAGCGACTGGGGTTTCAACTGCAACTGGCCGCGCAAAAAGGCTTTGGCGGTGAACTTCAGTCAGCCGGTAAAGATCTGTTGCTGAAATTACCCGCTTTTTTTAGCGACTACCAGGTTCAGCCCAGTCTGCTGCATGGTGATTTGTGGGGTGGAAATATCGGTTATCTGGCTGATGGTACGGCGGTTATATTTGACCCGGCCTGCTATTACGGTGATCGCGAAACCGATATTGCCATGACTCAGCTATTCGGTGGTTTCAGCAACGATTTTTACCGGGGCTATGAATCAGAATGGCCGCTGCATGCGGGTTTTGCCCGCCGTACAGACCTGTATAAGCTGTACCATATTCTTAACCACCTGAATCTATTTGGTGGCGCTTATCTAAACCAGGCACTTAGTTTGATGGATCGTCTGCTGTCACTTTGAGACTGGCTTGCGGTGCAGAATAGGCATCACCAGTCACCGACCACAGTTCATACACATTCGGCTTTAATTCCAGCGGCTTGAAATACTGCGAGTCATAACGCAAGCCGACATACAAGGCATTGAAAACCGTGTTAAGACGATCTTCTGTTCCGACCACACCATAGTCATATGGGGGATTAAGCTGAACTTGCAGTGGTGAATTATGCTTAAAATTAATTTCCTGCGGTTCCGGCGCGCCGTAAACAACCACTTTCTGCAAGGGAGATTTTGCTGCTCGTTGTTGCAACCAGCCTTTGTCGATATTGATAGTGAGTAAACCACTCCTGCTTTGAGCTCGTATCATATCCTTGTCCGCTGTCGATGTTTGCAGGCCCGCCAGGCGCAAATAGAGGCCATTCGGGGGATAACTGCGTTTTTCAAAATCCCAGGCGCCTATCCCATACCAGCCACTATCGGCATGCAGATACCCCAGAAACAGAACGATAGGGCGAGATTTCTGCGGGAACAAAAACTTCAAAAAGTCTTCCCGTTTTTCAGGCGGCCAATGCATTTCCCGTTGCAGGATCTGCCGGCTTTGTTCAACACCCGCGTCCAGTAATCGCTTGAGCCTTTTTTGACCAGCCGGCCAGTTATCCGCCTTGCCCGTCAGTTTTTGATTGGCCTGAGTCAGACCCGTTGCACCCTGCGCCACATAGAATTGCATCCAGTTGGCCGCCAGCCTGAAACTACTGGCAGCCAGCGGCATATTGATGACATAGCTGAGTTGTGACGGATGATAGATACCATCCCCTATGGTGCCTCGATCGGTGTAAAAAACCAGTGGATGACCATGCCCCCAGGATGCCCAGGTAACAGCATCTTCAGGTGCTAACTCATTGATACGCCGCATGGCTTCAAACAGTACCGGAGAACGCCTGGGGGTGACCAGATTTTTAGCCATTAAAGGTGCGGCATTGCTCCAGCTTACCAGCAAAAACAGCAGGCATACGCCGATGCTGCGAAAATATTTATTCTCCACCCATTGCCAGATGACAAAGGCAAAAAAACCCAGGCCAATACCGGCCAGAGGAGCTACAAAAATCTCGAAACGCCTGGCTTCAAAAGACAAACCGGCCACCAGGATCAGGGGTGCCAGAAAAAAAGCCTTACGCCAGTCAAAGATCAGTAACAAAGCCAGACCCGCGGCACAAAGCCCTAACAGATAAGCCCCCGCAAGCCCCACCGTATGCTTCGCAATGGCTGCAAAATCGGCACCGCTTTGTTCAGATACAAAAGCACCGTGACCGGGGAAATAACCCTGCTCTATCTCTCCTTTGAAATAGTCGAAACTATTGGCCAGTATGGACAAATAGCGCCACGGGTTGATGGCATCAAAACCTTTCCAAAACCCGACCAGAAAAATCATTGCCACTGCCGGCAAAAGCCAGCGCCATACACGTTTTGGAGCCCGCAAACCCTCTAATAGCAAAGCCAGTCCCATAGGGGTGGCGGCCAGTGCGATAACCGCGACATGCGACTGATCCCACACCCATAAAAAAAACACAAAACAAAGGCTCCAGGCCGTGAACCACTGATATTTACGCCTGTCATCAACGGTTTCATAAAACCCCAGCACCAGCCATACCGCCAGACAGGAAAATAGTACATTCAAACCATCGGTATCAAACCAGCCAATAGAACTGCGCACGCTCAGATGCGGTGACAGTAAAGCCGTCAGTGCGGCCAGCAATCCCATGATTTGCGCGGCAGATCGCTGACGTGTTTGTTTTTCCACCAACGGCAGTCGTATAGAGCGTCCCAGACGTTCGGCCAGGCCGTAAACCGCCAGACCAATCAACGCCCCCCAGAATGGCGGCAGCAGTATAGCCACCCATTCCAGTGAGGCACCGCTAATGGATGAAACAGCAGCTGCCAGTACCGAGATAAAAGCCGGTGTAGCGCTGCGCCTTAAACCATCCGGTACCCGGCGGCGCTCATCAAAAGCCTGATAAGTACCTTTTTGCAGAGATTTGGCAACATCCAGATAATAATAGGCATCAACAGTCAGGGTCAGTGGTGTCTGGCCATCATCAAAGAAAAAACGCTGTGGATTTTGCATCCAGAAGGCGAGACTGTCGAAACGGGTAAAAAAACCGACCGCAATAACCAGACTCAGCAGAGTCCAGATAAGCCAGCGTTTCAAACCCGTACTGGCCGATCTACAGGGGGCGCTGATTGGCACCACTTACTGTTTAAGTAACAGTGGCGAAAGTTTCTTTGCCATCTGCTCGCTCAATTGCCCTATTGCCTCACTCATACCTATCGCGATATCAGCGGGGCTGCCACTGGAAGCCTGCACACGGATAGCGGCTTCATTAAAGCTCAAATACTGTTCATCCTGCCCATCCATATCAAGCAGGCTCCATTGCGCCTGCAGCCGTACGTGACCTTGCTCATCACTGTCAAAGCGTAAAATTCGGATGTTAATGCGATACTTCGTCGGTAGTCGCCGATGAGCATCTACAAATGCCTGCACAGCGGGGAGACTACGGTTCAGATTGGTAACAATAACCTGTGCGATATTATCCTCCAGCGGCTCTGCCCACTTATCCAGTTCTGACAGACTTAACTGGTTTTCCGAACTACGTATCACCATCTGTGAGCGGTCAATATAAGGCGCTACCGTTAGCGGCGAAATACCAAGCAGTACTTTCTGACCTGCAATAGTATCCGCTGAGGGTACAGCGACCGGATTGAGCATAAAAAACCTGGAAGGTGGCGTAGGGCGTCCACAACCATTTAACAGCAAGCTGGCCGCCATTAATAAAACCATTGTTCGCAACAGCATGCTTCCTTTCATTGAATTTTACCTCTGAGCAAAGCATCCGGATGCCTTTCCAGATAATCAGCCATTTCCCGTATGGAGCGGGCTGCAGCAGAAAACTCTCTCATCGTACGCATCAGCTCATGATACGCCGGCGAATCTTCCTGTAACAGACCCTCTGTATTCTTCAGTGTTTTTTGCGCCTGCAGCATGACCTGATTCGCATTGTTGATCGTATTCAACCACTCGGGAGAATTGGCCAGCCTGCTGGTTCCCTGCAAGGTAGTATTCAGATTATCGGCAATCTCCTGCATGGGTAATGCCTTTACCATATCCAGAATCTCCTCCACATCCTGTTCCAGACGGTTAAGAGAGGAAGGAATGCTTGGAATAACCTCATAATCGCCTTCTTTGTAGATGTTCGCTTCGGGTAATTCCGGGAAAAAATCCAGCGCAATGAACAATTTACCGGTCAGGAGACTGCCTGTTTTCAGTTGCGCCCTCAATCCGTTTCGAACCAGAAGATGTGCCACATCCCGTCCCGTCATATCCACTTTCTTATTGGCTATTTTTACCCGGTCATGCTGGACTTCAATATCGACTTTGATGCGGAAGTTTACCTTTTCCACATCGTACAACATGCTGATTTTATTTACCTCACCGATTTGCATACCTTTTAAGGTAACAGCCGCGCCCTTATTTAAACCACGTACTGATTCGTCAAACTCAACGACTATGCACTAAAGTGCATAGGTTGCTGGGATTGGACTGAAAGTCCCATGTCATTCAAGGATCATATTACTATTATCTT
>JAHXHF010000203.1 GCA_025656895.1 gamma proteobacterium symbiont of Bathyaustriella thionipta | reverse complement strand
ATCCATGATCATCTCCTGTGAAATACTCAGGAGAAAGTGTTACCGATGTACAGGTGAAATAATAGGTGCTGATTTATTGGCGCTTACGCTTCATCCTATAGGGGAATTTCGCATCAGGCAGATTAATCTAATGATTTATTATGCCTCTGCTAACCTTGTTGGCAGAATCGATTAACCTCTATACTCTCGAAACATTCAAAATAATAATCTCCAGGGGATCGCATGAAAAAAATTGCTGCTGTTTTTCTAATACTGTTGCTGCTGGCAGGCATAGCTGCATTCAGTGTTCATCTGTGGCTGCACAGAGCGCCGCCTAAATCGGTAAGCGTACTGGAAGATGCGCTGGCTACCGATGACCTGATTGCTATGGCTTATTTTGATAATGAGACCTGGGCGACTATTCAGGACCTGCTGGCCGGTGAGGAAGACCCCAGCCCGCTGAGCATACCCGGAGATGAAGGCGACCTGTTCAGCAAACTGTATATCGGCAAGGCTGATTTTAAACACAATCTGGATCAGGCATTTCTTGCAGTACGCATGCTGGATGACGCCTCTGCCAACACTTACCTGGTCATGCACGGTCAATTTGACTGGGCCAGCATACAGCAGACTCTGGCTTCTGCTTACCGTATTGAAGGCATTAGCGATTACCGCTATCAATTTACCCAGCTTGAAAAAAAGGATGATGCTGCCTATGCCTGCCCCGCCAGCAGCACGGCTAAAAAAGCAGCGGTAAAAACCTTTTTTGTACACGTACAACCCGACTGGCTGATCCTGTCAACCCGTCAGGATGCTCTGGATGAATTGCTGGGCCGCATACAAAAACGCGCCCGGGCCGATCTTGATCTGTCTCACTGGCGTGAATACCGCAGCGGTAAACTGGCCAGTCTGGCTATCTTTTCTCCGGCTGATTCCAGCAAGGCCGGCAGTGGAATGAGTGCCGCTCTTGCGGCTCAGGCAGCCGCTAAAAACCCCGAAGTCAAAGCCCTTTATGCCGGTATTGGCATCAGCTATCTGGATGCCGGTGTATTGCTGAATTTACGTATTGAGTCCTCTCAAGAATGGGCCACAGATACCTCTGCCAGCCTCAACAAAACCTTGCAGCAATGGCAACAGCAGGCGGCCACAGCCTCGCCTGCATTTGCCGGGCTTTTAGGTGACATTAACGCCACTGCACGGGATGATATTCTGGATGTCAGCCTGGGACTGGATATCGCCACCCTGAACAAAACCGGTGACATGGTTAAAGAAGGCCTGGCCTATGCCTTTAGCGGGGGGACCGAGACAGCAGAAAAACTGTCCGCCGAGCAAATTGACGAGTCTCCCTGGAACTTTGCTCAGAACCGCAAACTGCTTCATCCGGGAGATTTTGATAATGGCCACAGCAGTGCCACGCCCCTGTTTATACAAGGCCCTTTCGCGGTTGATCTATCACGAGCCTCGCTGGGTAAAGAAAGTGACTTGCTGGAACTGGATATCAAGGCGCAAATGCAGGTTCCCGAGATTGATGGTTTCTGGTTCGCATCCAAGGCCGACTTAAGTTTGATGATTAACTCGGTGCAGGGCAAGAACGCTGAAGAACTGATGCGTGATGAACGTTGTATCGACAAACTGCCCCGCTTTGCTGAAAAAAATGAAAAGCCCGCCCATGGTTTCAACACATCAAACCTGCATGCCTATGTCAGCAAAACCATTCGGCTGAAAGCGGGTACTTCGCTTGCCGATATTGAGCAAATCAACGGCTCGATTGAGTTCACGGCTCCCGGTGAAGTCCAGCGCATAACGCTGCCAGCCGCCGTGGGTGAATCCATTAATATGGAAGGCCTGAGAGTATTCATCAGCTCGGTCAAACAACAATCCGTGTCTTACCGCATCAGTGGGGATAGCGATAAACTGATCGAGGTACGCGCGCTCAACAAACAGGGAAAAGTGCTGCAAAAAGGCTTTTCCATGTCTTCTTTTGATGCGGTCACGCAAACTTTTCGGGGTGATATAGGCAAACTTGAGTTCTTTATTGCCACCCGCATGGCTCATCAAAAAGTTGATTTTACTTTAGCCGGTGATGCTCTGCTAAGTTCACGTGGCCAGCAAGCCCAGGCGCAGGCCGGACATCAGTTGCCGGCGGCGGTATCTGTTCAGGAATGGAATCAATGGAATTCAGCCCGGGTTGCCGATGTTGACCCTGCAAAGTTATCACAATACCAGTATTCCAATACTCCGGTTGTGGCTGATTTCAGCCACAGCCCGATAAGACTGTGGCTGTTGCATGACGTAAAAAACAACTGGCGCTTTCAGCCTGACATAAGATTGTTGCTGCCGCTTATCCCGTCACTGGTGGATAATCTGGGAGCCATTGAAATTCAGATGAACTCGCAAGCCGATAGCAAAAGCATTGTTCGCCAGCCACTTAAAGCCAAGCCTTCCTACCGTCAGGACGGAAGCTTTGTAGCTTCTACCACGATTAATGAACTTGCTTTTACCAGCCTGCTGGAAAATATTGATATTGGCGCCCAAAAAGGCCAGAAACTATCCAATATTCAAGGCAAACTGCTGCTGCGTCTGCCCCAATCGATAAAGACACTGGAATTACCACTTCCCGGCTTTTATCAGCCCGCTGTTGCAGAAGGCGTGCAGATAAAACTTCGGCTTATTGATGCCGATTTCATCGCCAGAATCAGTTACAGCGTCAGCGGCAAGATAGAAAAATTCATTAACCTGCTGCAGGTTACAAAAAGTGGCGAGAAGATTTTTCCCGCGCAGCTAAGCTTTGCCGATGGCCAATGGTCGATTCAATTTGATTTGCGCGATGATATTGATCATCTGCAACTTATGCTGGCTGACAAGCAGGAAATAATCGATATTCCGTTTGCACTGAAAGCCAAATACAGCGATAGCCCTTAGCCAACGGTTTGACCCGAGGAAAAGCATACCTCTGATTGAAGGCCGAGCAGTTTCTGCTCGGCCTTCAATCAGCATTTGCCGCCATATCATCCGCCGTCATCAGCCACCAGATGCAAATAACACCCCCGGTAAGCGTAGAACGCCCTATACTTTTTGCTAATATTGCCATGCAGTAGCGCTAAATCCAGCTTCAACCGTGCCAAGGGCATTCAGGAGTTTTCATGCTTGCAATCTCGCGAACTTTTGGACGTGTGCTGGCGCGCTATCTGGATGGCCGCAGTGGCCGTTATCAGTTTTTTTCGGTTAGTAATACCGAAACTCTGGCGGCTACGCTGCAAGCCGGTGATGTATTGCTGGTGGAGGGTAATCAACGCATCAGCGTGGCGATAAAATACCTCACTCAGTCCACCTGGTCACATGCCGCGCTTTATGTTGGCAACCCGGAAAAGCTGGCTGTTGACAGCCCGGAGAAACATTGGCTGGTTGAAGCCGATTTGATAATCGGGGTAGTGTGCGTGCCTTTAAGCAAATATTCCGGCCTGAATACGCGCATCTGCCGCCCGCAGGGTTTGCATCCGCAGGAACAACGCAGCCTGGTACAGTTTGCCCTGCAGCGGCTGGGGCAGGCCTATGACCTGAAAAATGTGTTTGATCTGTTGCGTTATCTGTTACCGGAACCGCCGGTGCCACAGCGTTTTCGCCGGCGTATGCTGGCGCTGGGAAGTGGTGATCCGACCCGTGCGATTTGCTCTACCCTGATCGCGCAGGCCTTTCAGTCTATCCATTACCCGATTTTGCCCGATGTTTCATACCACCGTGTACAAAGTTACCCCAGTGGTCAATTTGAACAGCAGGAAATTTTGCATATACGCCATCACAGCCTGTTTACGCCGCGTGACTTTGATGTTTCTCCTTATTTCGCCATTATTAAACCCACGCTTGCCACAGGTTTTGACTACCGTAAACTACACTGGAAACCGGCAACCCCTGAGAGCTGACTAAACATGCTGCATAAAATCAATAAAAAAGGCATCGATGCCTTCATCTGGGAAGTGGATATTAAAGGCTTTGCGTACTGGAAACGCTTTGGCTTTTCACTTTTGCGCATGTTTTATCTGATTGTACGCGATATTCTGGATGGCCAGCTGACCTTACGTGTCATGAGTCTGGTGTACACCACGCTGCTGTCCATTGTGCCGCTGATTGCAGTCAGTTTTTCGGTGCTGAAAGGCTTTGGCGTTCACAATCAGGTGGAACCCTTGCTGATGAAAATGCTTTCCGGGCCTTTGGGTTCACAGGGTGCCGAGATTACCGAAAAAATTATCGGTTTTGTGGATAATATGAAAATCGGCGTACTCGGTTCTGTCGGTCTGGCACTGTTGTTATACACGGTGGTTTCTCTGGTGCAAAAGATTGAACGCAGCTTCAACTACACCTGGCATGTCAGCGAACACCGCCCTTTCGCGCAGCGCTTCAGTGATTATCTGAGTGTTATTTTCATCGGTCCGGTACTGATCTTCAGTGCCATCGGCATCAGCGCCACGGTACAATCCAACACCGTGACCCAGCGTCTGCTGGAGATGCAGCTGATTGGTGATGCGCTGCATCTGGCCAGCCAACTGCTGCCTTTTTTGCTGGTCATTGCGGCTTTTACATTTGTTTATATCTTTATTCCCAACACCCGCGTCAAATTCAAGTCGGCACTGATTGGTGCCACCGTTGCCGGTATTTTGTGGGAAATGTCTGGCTGGGGCTTTGCCCTTTTTGTTGGCGGCACGACCAAATACACGGCCATTTATTCGGCTCTGGCAACCCTTATCCTGTTTATGATCTGGCTGTATGTCAGCTGGCTGATTCTGCTTATTGGCGCCAGTATTGCGTTTTACCACCAGCACCCGGAACACCGCACTATACAGCGCGGTGTCATGCGTTTAAGCAATCGTTTCAAGGAAAAACTGTCGTTAATCCTGTTACTGAAAATTACGCGGCGCTTTTATCAGAAAAAAAGCCCCTTATCCATTGAGTCGGTCGCCCGGGAACTGGATCTACCTATGGATGTGGTTGCTCTGGCGCTGAATAATCTGCAAAAACAGGGGCTGCTGGAACGCACGCAGCAAATTCCGGCCGGCTTCATCCCCGCCCTGCCACCGGATGAACTACTGATTGCGGACATGCTTTATCTGATACGCGGAGCGGGTGAAACTCATCATTTGCGTACCGATAAACTGCCCCGCATTGCGGCTATAGAAAATCTGCAGGATGAACTGCAGCAAAGCCTTGAGCAACAACTGGGGCAGCGCACCCTTAAATCGCTGGCACTGCAGGTTGAATCAACACAAAATATGTCTCAAGTTTAATAACGGCCATGCTGCTTGTTAATGTAATTATTCATTTCCACGTGCTGCATATTCATGCGGCGTAAAATATCGTGCACACTGCGTACGATGGCGCGCATGACTTCATAGACAATTTTTGCATCCGTTTCCAGTAATGCTTCCAGGTTGTCACGATCCAGACTGAAGGCGGTCGCATTACCAATCGCTCTCAGGCTGGCACTGTGCGGCTGACCGTCCAGAAAACCCAGTTCACCTGCCATATCGCCCGGCTTGAGAATTTGCAAAGTCAATTCATCACCGGCCGCGCAACCGCGCAATACTTCAAAACGCCCGTTAACCAGTACATACAGGGTATGGTTAACCTCGCCTTCCTTAAACAGAAAGTCACCATCCTTTAGGCATAATTCAGCAACCTGTTCTGCCAGACGCGCACATTGCTCATCACTCAGCGTTTTTCCCAGAACCGAATGTTGAATCATTTTCTGGTTTTCTACTTGAATATCATTGCTCATATCATCTCCCGTTTAGACAAAAGTACCTATATTGGCAGTCTAGCGCTGTATGCGCGTGACAGGCTTACAACCCTGCGATATTTTGACTCTGGTCAGTTCTGATAAACCTTGCCGGATGCCTGCACACGATTGACCGTACCACTTTGCCGGTTATTAAATTTTTGTGCCGCCTGCTGCTGGTGCATTTGTGTACTATCAAATTCTTCCTGCGATACAACCGTGCGGCCTTCCTTGGCAGCCTCCATACTCATGCCGCTGGAGGCACCCAGCAGAGAGCCGATAACCGCGCCATTGACTCCCCAGATCAGACCACCCGCAACGCCCGCACCAACCGCTTGCCCCATAGGACTGACCGCCACTTCTGCAACCGTTGTACCTGAAGAGGCGGTTTCCGCTGCGGCTGCGGCTTCGGTTTCTTCCCCGGATTCGGCCTGCACGGAAAAAGTCAGCATCGTTCCAAGTAGCAGGAACACCACATTCAAGCGAATGGATTTGTTATTTTCAAGATTCATTTTTATGCCCCGATTCAGCACTGCCGCTTAGCGACGGCTGCAGCACACCCTGCTGCCAGTATTGAGTGTCAGAGGATCCGTCCCGGCGCATGATTTCGACCTCACCATCAATCTTGCCATTGACCCAGTTAATGCGATAGACATCACCATTCGCGGCATGGTATTCACTTTTTCCGTGTGGCTCTCCGGCCATGAAATAGCCCCGCATACGACCGCCATCAATTTCATACAGCTCACCCCGGCCTTCAAACAGGCCATCTTTCAGCGGCCCGCGATACACTTCACCCGCCGCGCTGGTGTAAACACCGAAGCCTGTTGAGCCTTTAGCCCGCAGGGAAGAGGTCCGCAGCCAGCCGTCAAATTGATCACCGGACGGCTTTTTGATTTTTGTTCGACCATCAATCAGGCCCTGTTTGAATTGTGCCTGAATCTGAACATAGTCATGTTCTGCTGTTTGCGGATTGTCATACGCCAGCAGACCGTTGCCATGAAAGCGCCCCTGCTGCATACCGCCCTGATAACGTCCCAGCAAGCGGCCGTCACGAAACCACACCAACACACCCTTGCCCTCGGCTACCTGGTCAACGCAAGCTCCCGACCAACTGATTACGTCTTTGGATAAGTCCACGCCATCCGCCCGTACCTTACAGCCGCTGACCGGATCACTGATCCATTGAATTTCAGCGGCCCATAGGGGGCTGCCGAGAAGTAAAAAGGCTGCCAGCAGCCCGTTTAATGATTTCATCATAATGATCCCGTTTCGAATGATACTGACTATTCGGATTTCACAAGCCAGCTGAATAGTGTTGCATTATTTTTTAGCGGCCGATGCTTTAGCCGCCTGCGCCTGCTTCGCCAGCTGTATCAATAATATAGCGTGCGATGCGTTCCAGAAAGTATTTTCAATCACCGCCGGCACCGAATCCGACAAAGCAACAGCCAATGCGGGTGAATGCGACAAGCCCGACTCAATCAGACTGCGCAGCAATACAGCCGAGGGGGACGGTAAAGCACCGTCGGCCATAACCGGCAGTGGCTTTTGCGCGCCTGCTAATAAAATACGATCATCCCATATCCAGCCGCTGGCGCTACGAAAACGCTGCAAACCGGCTTTGGCCAACTGCTGAGCCAGCGCCTTGCCAGGCGCGTCTGTGCTGTGACTGAAAGCCGCAATCGTATAGGCGTAATCTTCCAGAGAGGCATCTGCCAGCGTCTGCCCCTTGTGACGGGCACGCACCAGGTCTTCCGCCACAATAAAATGGCGCTGCATAAAATGGCTCAGTGCTTGCGCCGCTTGTCGATATTTTTTTCCGGCCGTTGTTTGCGCCACTTCCTGCAAGGCCGACAGGAACAAAGCGTTCCATCCCGCCAGCCGCTTGTCATCCTGCGGCAGACTGCGTTGTTTGCGAGCGGCTAATAAAATGGCGGCAATCTGCTGTCGCTGTTGCTGCAGGGATTGCAGCGAAACTGAATGCTTATTTGCCATTTCCTGCAGGCTGCCTGTAACGATCGGCAGGTGTCCCGCCTCATGCGGCGCCGCACCGGCCATGCCCCAATGTTCAGCCACAAAGGCTAATTGTTCTTTGTTTAGCAGGGCAGCCAGCTGCTGGTTGCTCCACAGATAATAACCGCCTTCAACCCCCGCATCATCAACCGCTGAAAAGCTGGTGATGTAGCCGCCTTCCGGGTGCGCGAAAGCCTTTAGAGTAAAATCCAGCGTCTGCATGGCTACATCAGCATAAGCCGGCTCTTTGAGTATGCCTGCCGCACGCCAATACACCTGCACCAGTAAAGCCTGCGTGTAGAGCATTTTTTCGTAATGCGGAGTTTGCCAGTCGGGGTCGATGGTGTAGCGAAAAAAACCGCCGCCCAGATGATCACGCAATCCCTGTGTGGCCATCTGATCCAGCGTCAGGCGTAAAAAACTTTTCAGTTCTTCATCCGGATAATTTTTCTGCAACTTGAGCAGGGCCAGCAGCTGCGCTGCCATGGGGAATTTTGACTGCTGCCCGAAACCACCAGAAAGCGAATTACCCAGCGCCAGCGCCTGCTCACGCAAATGCGTGGCCAGATCCTGCGGATCGGGCATGGCATGTAATTCTGTTGTATCCGGCGACTCTTCGCCCAAAGCGGCCAGACGGGCTTTCAGCAACAGCTCCTTTTGCTGCTGCGGGTTGCTCCACAAATCGGCCAACTGCTGCAACACCTTTTCGAAGCGTTCTTCCGGCATATAGGTAAAGCCGATAAAGGGATGTCCTTGTGGCGTCAGAAATACATTCAAGGGCCAGCCCGCGCTGCCGCGGGTTTTCTGTACAAAGCCAATCAGATAATCATCCAGCGCGGTTTGCAGTTCCCGGTCAATCTTGACCGGGATAAAATTCTGGTTCAACAATGCCGCAATACGCGGATCACTATAACTTTCTCGCTGCATCACATGGCACCAGTGGCAGGCAAAATAACCACTGGAAATAAATATGGGACGGTTCTCGCTGCGTGCTTTTTCCAGCACCTCGGGACCCCAGTCCTGCCAGGCTACCGGGTCATTGCCGTGCATGGCCAGATAAGGGGAGGCATGCTGTGCCAGCTGATTGCTAAGGCCGGCGGTAGCCGGCGCTGCCAGTAGCAACAGCAGCAGTGCGCTATAAAGTCTGATCAAGTTGTTGCAGAATGTTGCGTGCGACACGTTTCTGGCTTTCATCACCTTCAGCTAACACCTCATAGAGTAGTGTGCGTGCACTTTCTTCATCATGCTGGTTACGATATTGCATAACCTGTTCCAGCTTGCGATCTACTGCGGTAATCGGGTCATCTTCGTCATCTGACTCATCATCATATTCGTCGTCTTCATCATCATATTCATCTTCCTCGCTGTCTTCTTCATCATCAGACGCATCTTCTTCGTCATTTTCCTGCTCTTCCAGAAGATCCAGTTCGGCTTCCATTTCCGCTTCACTTAAGGGGCGGAACTCATCGTCATCATCATCCAGTTCAATAATCTGATCACGTGCCGCCGGTTTTGCAGCAGAATGGGAAGTTTCTGTTGCAGCAGCCGCACTGGCAGCCGCCGGCTTTGCGGGTGCGGGAGTGGCATTCTGCTCCTGCTCCTCATCCTCATCCGTCTTACGTACAAAAAAGCGCGAGAATATAACACCCAGCTCAAACAGAATAAGTACCGGCACGGCCAGCATGGTTTGCGAAATAACATCCGGCGGCGTTAAAAGCATACCCAACACAAAGGCCGCGACAATAATATAGGGCCTTTTGCTGGTCAGTTTTTTGGGCGTGGTGATGCCCATCCACACCAGCAGAATGGTGGCTATAGGAACCTCGAAGGCAATACCGAAGGCAAAAAACAGGGTCAGCACAAAATCCAGATAACGCGAAATATCGGTCATGACCGCCACGCCTTCCGGGGCGGTACTGGTAAGAAAGGCGAAGACCAATGGAAAAACCACAAAATAGGCGAACAGCATACCCAGATAAAACAGTGCAATACTGGAAACAAGCAGGGGTGTAATCAGGCGTTTTTCATGCTTGTACAAGCCGGGGGCGACGAAAGCCCAGAACTGATAAAGAATGAACGGCATGGAGAGAAAAATAGAAGCGACCAGACTGAGCTTGAAGGGGGTCAGAAAAGGCGAGGCCACTTCGGTTGCGATCATGCTGGTGCCGGCTGGCAGGTGCGCCATCAGCGGCTTGGCAACGGCGGTATAAATACTGTTGGAAAACGGAAACAGCGCAACAAATACAATGCCGACAGCCATGACCATTTTCAGCAGCCGGTCACGCAATTCCAGTAAATGTGCGACAAACGGCTGTTCGTCCACCTGCACTTCGTCCGTTGTTGATTTGCTCATGCCTGTTTGTTGGACGGATCGGCAGGCTTGTCATCCTCTACCGCTGTTTCAATATCCGAGCGTAATTGTGAGGCGGCCTGACGCGCATCTTCTACAAATGATCCCAGCTGGGTACTTTCCGCCTGTTTGTCGAGCATTTTTTTCAGCTCTTCCGCTTTCAGTTCACGGTCAATATCCGCTTTTACATTTAACAGCATTCTGCGTCCACGGCCCAGCCACAGCCCTGCCGTACGCGCCACTCCGGGCAATCGCTCCGGGCCGATGACCAGCAAGGCCACCACCCCGATCAGCAGCAATTCCCAAAAACCAATATCAAACATTGCCGGATCAGCGAATCAGAAAATCAGGAATTTTTACTGTCTTCCTTGTCTCTGGAGCTTACTTTGCCTTCAATAATATCTTCATCAGATTGTTCAATCTGTTTGTCTTTTTCGGCTTCGCTACTGTTCATGGCCCCTTTGAAGCCTTTCACCGCATTGCCCAGATCACTGCCGATATTCTTCAGCCGTTTGGTGCCAAACAGCAGCAATATGATGACCAGAATAATCAGTAACTGCCAGATTCCAATGCCGCCTATGCCCATGATGTTGTTCCTTTTGTTTCAGTTTCAGCTGTATGCGCTGATGATACCAGTTTAGCTCTGTTTATTCCGCTGCGCTTTTTCCTGCAGGCCCGATAAGCCGAAACGGCGCTCCAGTTCAGCCAGCACCTGTTCATGTGACAGCCCCTGCTGTGCCAGCAATACCATGGCGTGAAACCACAAATCGGCCACCTCATAAATAATTTTATCCGCCTGCCCGTCTTTCGCGGCCATGACCGTTTCGGTGGCTTCTTCACCAATTTTTTTCAAAATGGCATCCAGCCCCTTATGATACAAACCGGCTACATAAGAGCTGTCTGCAGAGGCTGATTTACGCTGCTGTAATACGTTGGCCAATTTTTCCAGTGTGTCACTCATGGTTTGTTTCCAGCGGCCTGTTGCAGTAAAGAGCGGAACCCTTGTGCGGATGGAGGATGATACTGGATATCATCTGCGAATATCTGTGCAGGTTGTAAATCAGACTGATGGTAGTAATAGAAATTGTCATTATCCTCTATCTGTAAGTGGGCGCCATCCACCGCTAATCCGGCAAACAGGCCGCGACTGCGTGACCAGGAATAGATTTCGGCCTGGAGCTTTGTATCGGTCAGCGCATGCGCGTCTCGCCCCACCGGCCCGGCCGACACCGAGGCATCGGCACCGATAGTAAACTGGCCCTTCATGATGCCCTTTATACTTTCCTGTGACATAAACAGCAGAATAACATCGGTCTTTTGCGCACCTATCTGCCAACCCACACTACCGCCGCTGATCGACAAAAACAGCGGATTACTCCAGCTGCCATCGGCGTTGCGAATACTGAAAATGCCTTTGCCGTAACGACCACCCACCACAAAACCGACTTTGACCACGGATGGAATGACCGCAATACCCGAAGCATTCTGCAACAAATAGGCAGGGAGCGACTTTTCGGGTTCCTGCTGAATCTCCTGCAGGGTTTTATTCACTTCCCTGACTTTGGCTTCCTGGTCACTGTTGGCCCAGGAAAAACGGCTGCACAGCAGCAGGCAGATGAATAAGACGGGATATCGGAAATACATTTTGCCGGCAGCCTGTCCGGTTTACATTTTTAAGGCATCCAGTGCCTTTTCAGTATCTACCGAATCAGAGGCTTTTTCTTTATCGACCGCGTCATAGGCTTTGCCATAATCAATGCCATCTGTACTGACCGCATCTGTCATTTGTTCCGTATCGACAGATTCAGCCGCTTTTTGCTTGTCAACCGAATCGTAAAGCTTGCCATAATCAGCCGCTGTAAGCGAACCCGCCAGCAGTGCACTGGCCGTAAGCATCATTATTTTTTTCATAAAAACATCCTGTCAGAATAACTGTATTAATGTGAGTGAGCGTAAATTTCCTGCGGTGATTTCAATACGGCTTCAACCGTCTGCCATTCACCCTGCTGCAATTCCCGGAAAAAACAGTGATGCCGCCCCGTATGGCAGGCAATGCCGCCTTTTTGTTCTACTTGCAACAGCACCACATCGGCATCACAGTCGATACGAATACTTTGTACCATTTGCTGGTGGCCGGATTCTTCACCCTTGTGCCATAACTTGCCGCGCGAACGTGACCAGTATACCGCGTGACCGCTTTCGTTGGTCAATTGCAGGGCTTCACGGTTCATCCACGCCATCATCAGGATTTTACCGCTGGAGGCTTCCTGCGCAATAGCCGGCACCAGCCCCTGCTCGTCCCATTTAACAGCATCCAGCCAGGCGTGACTCACAAGCGCACCTCAATACCGGCTTCCGCCATGTGTTGTTTGGCTTCTTGTATGGAATATTCGGCAAAATGAAAAATACTGGCAGCCAGCACCGCATCGGCACCGCCTTTGGTGACACCTTCCACCAGATGATCGAGATTACCCACGCCACCGGAGGCAATAACCGGAATACTGACGGCTGCGGCAATCGCATGCGTGAGAGCATTATCAAAACCAATCTTTGTGCCATCCCGATCCATGCTGGTAAGCAGTATTTCACCGGCACCATAATCGGCCATTTTCTGCGCCCATTCGATCGCATCCATGCCGGTTGGTTTGCGTCCGCCGTGGGTAAAAATCTCCCAGCGTAAAGGCTCGCCTTCGGCACTCACCTGCTTGGCGTCAATGGCCACCACAATGCATTGGGAACCAAAGCGCTCACTGGCTTCGCGTACAAATTCCGGGTTAAACACCGCTGCGGTATTGATAGCAACTTTGTCTGCGCCGGCATTCAACATGCGGCGTACATCATCCACTTCACGGATGCCGCCACCGACCGTAAGCGGAATGAACACCTCACTGGCGACCTGCTCCACCACATGCACGATGGTGTCGCGGTTATCCGAACTGGCGGTAATGTCCAGAAAAGTAATCTCGTCTGCGCCTTCTTTATCGTAGCGACGCGCCACTTCGACCGGATCACCGGCATCCCGGATTTCGACAAATTGAACGCCTTTGACCACGCGGCCATTGTCCACATCCAGACAGGGAATAATGCGTTTGGCCAGCATCAGCGGCTCAACTCGTCAGCCAGTTGCTGACCGCTGGCAAAATCCAGCGTACCTTCATAAATAGCTCGGCCGGTAATGGCAGCACTGATGCCACTGTCGGCTACTGCGCATAAAGCGCGCACATCATCCAGGTTGGTGATGCCGCCGGAAGCAATCACCGGCACACTCAAACTGTCAGCCAGGGCGCGAGTGGCCTCGACATTCACACCGCTCATCATGCCATCACGACCAATATCGGTGTACACAATGGCTTCAATACCATCCTGCTCAAAACGCTTCGACAGATCACTGACATGATGTTCGGTCACCGTTGCCCAGCCATCTACTGCCACCCGGCCGTCTTTGGCATCCAGCCCGACTATCACATGGCCGGGAAAAGCGCGACAGGCACGCGCCACAAATTCCGGCTCTTGCACTGCCTGGGTGCCGATAATCACAAACTGTACACCGGCCTGCAGATAGGCTTCTATGGTGGCTTCGTCACGAATACCACCACCTACCTGCACCGGTACATCCGGATAGCGATCAGCAATGGCGCGAATCACATCACCATTGACCGGCTCACCGGCAAAAGCGCCGTTCAAATCGACCAGATGCAGACGGCGCCCCCCGGCCTTCACCCAGCGACCGGCCATTTCCACCGGGTCATCCGAAAAAATGGTTTCATCATCCATGCGCCCCTGACGCAGGCGCACGCAATGACCGTCTTTTAAATCAATAGCGGGAATCAGTAGCATATCTATGGCTTCCAGTGAAGAAAATTAGTCAAAAGCTGCAGGCCGTTGGCCGCGCTTTTTTCAGGATGAAACTGTACCGCGAAAAGATTATCGCGCGCCATGGCACTGACAAAACGATGCCCGTAATCGGTTTCACCGCTGATCAGGGAGGTATCCTGCGGCACCACATGATAGCTGTGTACAAAATAAAAACGGCTGTCCTGCGCAATACCTGACCACAAGGCATGCTCGTGCTGGCGCACCTGATTCCAGCCCATGTGCGGCACTTTCAATGGCAGGCCGTCTTCAGCACGGTGTTCATGCGGAAAACGCACCACCTGGCCGGCAAACAGCCCGAGCAAATCGGTGCCCTCATTTTCCTCGCTGCGTTGCAGCAACACCTGCAGCCCCATACAGATACCCAGAAAAGGCTTGCTGGCAACCGCCTGCCGGATAGCCTGATTCAAATGATGCTCACCAATGGCCGCCATGCAGTCACGCGCCGCACCCTGACCGGGAAATACCACCCGGTCTGCGGCTGCGATACGCTCGGCATCGTCAGTAACCAGCACTTCATCAGCGGCTGCGGCAACATGCTCGATGGCCTTCGCCACCGAGCGCAGATTGCCCATGCCGTAATCAATCACTACAATGCTTTGAGCCATATTAACAGCCTTTTAAAGTGCACCCTTGGTGGAAGGTAACTGCCCCTGCATGCGCTCATCGGCAGTCAGCGCCATGCGCAGCGCACGGCCGAATGCCTTGAATACGGTTTCGGCAATGTGGTGCGCGTTCTTGCCACGCAGATTGTCGATATGCAGTGTCACAGCCGCATGATTGACAAAGCCCTGAAAGAATTCGATAAACAAATCCACGTCAAAATCACCAATACTGGCACGTGGAAAATCGACCTCGTATTCCAGACCGGGACGACCGGACAAATCAATCACTACCCGCGACAAAGCCTCATCCAGCGGCACATAGGCGTGTCCGTAGCGGTTGATGCCTTTTTTATCACCCACCGCCTGCGCGAAAGCCTGCCCCAGCGTAATGCCGATATCCTCCACCGTATGATGCGCGTCAATGTGCAGGTCGCCTTTGGCATGGATCTTCATATCCAGCAGGCCGTGACGCGCCACCTGATCCAGCATGTGATCCAGAAAAGGCAGGCCGCTATTGAACTCGGACTGACCGCTGCCATCCAGGTTCAATGCAAGCGTAATTTGGGTTTCCAGCGTATCACGCTGTACATTTGCCGATCTTGACATAGGGTTACTCGTAGAGCTATAAGGAATATCTTGGCATTTTACTGGTAATGCCCCAAAATCGCACCTGTATTGTAGCAATCGACTAACCGAAAGAGTTTACACAAACTCAACACCCTTTCAGTCATAGGGAATAATATGGATATTGTTATATTACTCAGTATTATCGGTGCTTCAGGCTATGCTTTATCCCGCTGACAAAGCCGTCGAAAGCACCGCTATCGTGAGCAGTTTATTGCAACCTACAGTTTCCCATCAACCCTCAACAAAAAAATTCAGAAAACTTACCCTCACTTGACAGAACAGCAGATTAGTCAAACCATTGATTCTCTGCGTGAGTTTCTGCATATTTGCAATCAAGCAGGTAAGCACTTTATATCCATGCCATCTCAAGCTACGGATGTGGCTTGGCATGAATTCATTTTATTCACACGGGAATATGAAAATTTTTGTATGCAAGGTTTAGGACGGTTTCTACATCATGTTCCAGCTGAGGCTATGCAATCCCCCATCACTGCACAAATAGGAATACGTAGAACATGGCGACTCGCCTGCATACGTGAGCATATTGACCCCTTGCAACCCGAGACACTGCCCATGTTGTTCGCATTAGACGCAGAATTGCAAATTCCCGATGGATTTCATTACCGTATTGACTGCCTGTCACCCTACAAAAAAAACAGCTTTTGCGTTTCACATATTGGCTGTAGCGGATATCGTGGCGGCAGTGGATGTGGTGGAGTCAGCGGCTGTTACACAGATGGCGGTGGAGGTTGTGGTGGTGGAGGTTGTGGTGGTGGAGGTTGTGGTGGTGGAGGTTGTGGCGGTGGAGGTTGTGGCGGTAATTAGTGTTTGAACGAAAACGATTAAACCCTAAGAAAAACAATAATCTATATACTGTTCAGTGGACTAAAGATTATAATGTCTGTATCCAGGAGCGGTCACCTTATATCTGCTAAGCCATTGTTTTAAGGGCATGGCAAGAAAGGTTTGAGAGCAGTTGGCCTGGATGTGA
>JAHXHF010000317.1 GCA_025656895.1 gamma proteobacterium symbiont of Bathyaustriella thionipta | reverse complement strand
TGAAGCATTGGCGTTGGTATTTATAGGGCAATTGCCAGCATTTACTCAGTGAGCTGGAATTTTTGATAAAGTACGCTGAGTAGTTACGAATCGCTTATCTATCCCCCGTTTCTTTTTAGTGTATGACTGCAAGAGATTGTTCCAGCGAGCGCAATCAATACCAGATCAGCAAAAAATGACATGCCCTGTAAAACCGCAATATCAGGTAAAATAGCAAACCATGCAGCATACCAGCCATTATGATGTGATTGTGATCGGCGGCGGCCACGCGGGTACGGAAGCCTCGCTGGCGGCGGCGCGTTCGGGTGCGCGTACGTTATTGCTGACTCACAGTATCGAAACCCTGGGGCAGATGAGTTGTAACCCGGCCATAGGTGGTATCGGTAAAGGCCACCTGGTGAAAGAGATCGATGCGCTGGGCGGATTGATGGCGCGTGCCGCTGACCATGCCGGTATCCAGTTTCGGGTTCTGAATGCGCGCAAGGGGCCGGCAGTGCGTGCCACGCGCGCGCAGGCAGATCGCAGTTTGTATCGGGAATTTGTGCGGCAGGCGCTGGAACGGCAAGCCGGGCTGGATATTTTTCAACAGGCGGTGGATGACCTGATTGTGGAGAATGGCCGGGTTCAGGGTGTTGTTACCCGGATGGGGCTGAAGTTTGCCGCTCCTGCGGTGGTGCTGACTGCGGGTACTTTTCTGGGGGGGCTGATTCATATCGGTCTCAGTAATCATTCTGCCGGTCGCGCGGGTGACCCGCCTTCGATTGCACTGGCGCAACGTCTGCGTGAATTACCCTTGCGCGTGGATCGGCTGAAAACCGGCACACCACCGCGCATAGACAGTCGCAGCATTGATTACTCGCAGCTGGCAGAACAGCCGGGCGACAATCCCGCGCCGCTGTTTTCGTTTTTGGGAAAGCCACAGGATCATCCACAGCAGGTCTGTTGCCATATCAGTTATACCAACGAACAAACACACGACATTATTCGTGAAGGGATGTCGCGCTCACCTTTGTTTACCGGCGTTATTGACGGGGTCGGGCCGCGCTATTGCCCCTCTATTGAAGATAAGGTTGTACGTTTTGCCGACAAGAATGCGCATCAGATTTTTATAGAGCCGGAAGGTTTGAGCCGGCTTGAGGTCTATCCCAACGGCATTTCCACCAGCCTGCCGTTTGATATACAGCAACGCCTGGTCAACTCTATGCAGGGTTTTGCCAAAGCGCGCATTACCCGTCCCGGCTACGCCATCGAATATGATTATTTTGACCCACGGGATTTGCGTGCCACGCTGGAAACCAAACACATAGAAGGCTTGTATTTTGCCGGCCAGATCAACGGCACAACCGGATATGAAGAAGCGGCTGCCCAGGGTTTGCTGGCGGGTATTAATGCGGCGCGCAAGGTTATGCAAAAAGAAGCCTGGACACCGGCACGACACCAGGCCTATATAGGCGTGATGGTGGATGACCTGATTACGCGCGGAACGCGTGAACCTTATCGCATGTTTACCAGTCGGGCGGAATACCGGCTGTCACTGCGGGAAGATAATGCCGACCTGCGCCTGACAGCCGTCGGCCGGGAGCTGGGTCTGGTTGATGATGAACGCTGGCGCTTGTTTGAAAACAAGCGTCAGGCGCTACAGGATGAGCAGCAACGCCTGCGCGATACCTGGTTGCATAGCGGCAATGTGGAACAGAGTGAAATGCTGCGCGTATTCGGCGCGCCGCTAAGCCGCGAAACCCGTGCGCTGGACGTATTGGCGCGGCCCAATGTCAACTATCAGGATGTAACCAGTCTGACAGCCGTCGGTTCAGTCGGGGTTGCGCCGGAAGTGGCCGAACAGCTGGAAATACAAAGTGCCTATGCCGGTTATATAGAACGTCAGCAGCTTGAAATTGAGCGCCACAAAAGCAGCGAAAATCTGCGCTTACCCAAAGGTTTTGATTTTGCCGGTGTACGCGGCCTGTCCTCGGAAGCGCTGGAAAAACTTAAGGCGCACCAACCGGAAACCATTGGTCAGGCCAGCCGTATTCCGGGCATGACACCGGCCGCGGTGTCTTTGCTGCTGGTGCATTTGAAGCGAAAATCGGCATGAGCCGGTCTTCGCCACCCCGGCAGCTGTGGCAGCAGCAGATCGGTAGCGGTCTGCAGGCCATGAATATAGCGGCGGACGAACAGCAGCAACAACAGTTAGTTGATTTTCTGGCCTTACTGGCACGCTGGAACCGGGTTTATAACCTCACCGCGGTACGCGATCAAAAACAATGGGTCAGCCGGCATCTGCTGGATAGTTTGTCCATATTGACTTTATTACAAGGCAAGACCGTGCTGGACATGGGTAGCGGTGCAGGTCTGCCGGGAATTCCGCTGGCCATTCTATCGCCACAACGCCGGTTTGTGCTGCTGGATGCTAATGGGAAAAAGACCCGCTTCATGCAGCAGGCGCAGATTGAACTGAAGCTGGCGCAGGTAAAAATAGAACAACAGCGTATCGAAAACTATGCGCCGACGGATAAATTCGATACGATTACCGCCCGCGCTTTCAGTGACATGGATTTTTTGCAGCAAACCGCCTGGCCACTGTTGAACGGCGGCGGCTGTTTGCTGGCCATGAAAGGGCGTGAAGATGAGATTCAGATCAGCCCCTTTGCAGCGGCTGTCGGCAGCCCCCGGATTGTTGCCCTGCAGGTTCCGCAGGAGTCCGCGCAAAGACACGCGGTGATCATGCGCAAGCAGCAAAGGGCCCATCCACTGCTCACTGAGTAGTTATTAATTGAAGAGTTGAATTGTGGGAAAAGTAATTACAGTCGCCAACCAGAAAGGCGGTGTTGGCAAAACCACCAGCGCGGTTAACATAGCCGCCTCGCTGGCCGCTATGAAGCGCAAGGTATTGCTGGTTGATCTGGATCCGCAGGGCAACGCCACCATGGGCAGCGGTATTGACAAACATGAGCTGGACAACAGCAGCTGTGAAGTGCTCATGGGCAAGGCAAAAGTAGCCGATACCCTGGTCAGTACCGGCAAGGCATTGTTTGATTTGCTGCCGGCCAATTCTGACTTAACCGCCGCCGAAGTGGGGCTGATGAATGCGGCCATGAAAGAGCAGCGTCTGAAACTGGCCTTGCAGGATGTGCGCGATGCTTACGATATTATTATTATCGATTGTCCGCCTTCTCTTAATATGCTCACCTTGAATGCGCTGGTGGCGGCAGACAGCGTGCTGATACCGATTCAATGCGAATATTATGCGCTGGAAGGCTTGTCGGCGCTGCTCGGCACCATTGATCAGGTACGTGATCACCTCAATCCCGAACTGCAGATAGAAGGCATACTGCGCACCATGCATGATCCGCGTAACCGCCTGGCGACCGAGGTTTCTTCGCAGCTTATCGCGCATTTTAACGATCAGGTGTTTCGCACCATGATTCCGCGTAATGTGCGTTTGGCGGAAGCCCCCAGCCACGGAGAACCGGCCTTGATTTATGATCGCAGTTCACGCGGAGCAATCTGCTATCTGGCGCTGGGCAGTGAAATGATGCGCCGCCATGAGCAAGCCGAAAAAAATAGCCAGCCAGCCCATCCATAACCCGGTACCTGAAATCGATGACAGCAAAAAAAAGAAAACTTGGACGAGGTCTGGATGCGCTATTGGGGGGCTCAACCCGCTTTGATGATGCGCAGGCTGTGTCGACGGTATCCAGGCCGGATGCAGATGAGAATGTACGTTATTTGCCGGTAGATCTGATAGAACGCGGGCAACATCAGCCGCGGCGGATTTTTAATCAGGAAGCCCTGGCCGAGCTGGCTGATTCTATCCGCGCACAGGGTGTGATTCAGCCGGTGGTGGTACGGGCTATCCGCGAAGGTCACTATGAGCTGATCGCCGGAGAGCGCCGCTGGCGCGCGGCACAGCAGGCCGGTTTAAGTGATATTCCGGTCGTTATCCGCGAAATTGATGATCGTACTGCCATGGCAATGGCACTGATTGAAAATATTCAGCGTGAAGACCTGAACGCGCTGGAAGAAGCGGATGCCTTGCACCGTCTACTGAATGAATATGGCTTAACCCATCAGCAAATTGCGGAAACAGTGGGCAAATCACGCACGGTAGTGACCAATCTTCTGCGTTTGCTGGAACTGGAGAGCGGGGTCAAGGCCTTGCTGGAAGAAGGCCGGCTGGAAATGGGCCATGCGCGGGCGCTGTTGGCCCTGAAAGGTGAAGAGCAACTGGCGGCCGCAAAGAATGTAGTCAGCAATGCTTTGACGGTGCGCCAGACTGAAAAGCTGGTCAAGCAGCTGCGTGAACCAGCCAGGCCACCTGCCAGCAAGCGTATTGACCCGGACATACGCCGTTTACAGGAACGCCTGGGTGAAACCATGGGTGCGCGCGTGCAAATTCAACAAAACAGCCGGGGTAAGGGTAAATTGGTGATCAGTTACAATAGTCTTGATGAACTGGACGGTATACTGGATCATATAAATTAGACTGTGAGGGTGCGAGCAACAGCAGCAGCTATTAGTCGAATATATCCGAGCATAAGCATTGACCTTAAGTAGGCAAAACACATATAATGTGCGCCGCTTGACCGGTAGTTTCGACTACGGGAGGGATTATAAATACGCTGGATCTGAAGCAGGCCCTTAATCTGGTTATGGGGCAGGTTTTGTTCGCCCTCCTGCTGGCAGCACTGGCTTGTTTGCTGTCACTACAGGCCGGACTGTCTGTGTTGCTGGGTGGAATGGCTTCGGTGTTGCCGAATGTCTTTTTCAGTCGGCGGGTTTTTGCAGGCTACCGGGCGAATAACAGTCAGCGAATGCTGATGAACATTTACGCGGCCGAAATCAGTAAGTTATTGTTTACGGCCAGTATATTCATGCTAGCAATTTTGCTGTATGAATCTTTGCAACCACTATGGTTGTTTGCAGCTTATTTTCTGGTGCATTTGTTTCCGGCGCTGTATCTGGCGCGGATGCAAAAAAAATAACCGGGCTGCCCATGGAATATAATTTTGAGAGTGGACAAATTTAACGACTATGTCTTCTGACGCGCTAACATCCAGCGAATATATTCGCCATCATTTGACCAACCTGACATTCGGGCAGTTGCCTGATGGTCATTGGGGTATTGCTGAAAACATTGAAGAAGCCGGACAGATGGGATTCTGGGCCATTCATGTGGACAGCATGTTCTGGTCCATCTTGTTGGGCATCCTGTTTATCTGGGGTTTTTCGCGTGCAGCCAAAAATGCGACCACCGGTGTGCCTTCAGGCCTGCAAAACTTTGTTGAATGGATTGTTGATTTTATTAACGACAGTGTTCGCGGCTCATTCTCGGCCAAAAATGCTCTGGTTGCCCCGCTCGCTCTCACCATCTTCGTATGGGTTTTTCTGATGAATCTGATGGATCTGATTCCGGTGGATGTGATCCCCGAAATTGCCAAGTCCATGGGCATTCATTATATGAAAGTGGTGCCTTCCACCGATCCGAACGTCACCTTTGGTATGGCGATAGCGGTATTTTTATTGACCCTGTATTACAGCATCAAAATCAAGGGACTGGGCGGTTTCACCGGTGAACTGACCCTGCAGCCTTTCCAGGCCGATAATATTATCGTCAAGATACTGTTGATCCCGGTTAATTTCTTTCTTGAATTCGTGTCACTAATTGCCAAGCCGGTATCGCTTTCCTTGCGTTTATTCGGCAACATGTACGCGGGTGAAATGATTTTTATTCTGATTGCATTGATGTACAGCGCCGGCCTGGGTATGGGGCTGTTTGGTGGCGTGCTGCAGTTGGGATGGGCCATATTCCATATTCTGATTATTACTCTGCAGGCGTTTATTTTTATGACACTGACTATTGTATACATGGATATGGCGCACACCGAACACTAAGTATTAACACATTTAATTTAACAACCTTTATTTAAGAGACAACGGGAGACAAACATGGAAATGGCAAACGCATTGCTGTACATCGCTGGCGCACTGATGATGGGCTTGGGCGCACTGGGTGCCGCTGTAGGTATCGGCGTACTGGGTGGCCGTTTTCTGGAAGGTGCAGCGCGCCAACCTGAACTGATTCCCATGCTGCGTACACAGTTTTTTATTGTCATGGGTCTGGTTGACGCGGTTCCCATGATTGCAGTGGGTCTGGCCATGTTCATCCTGTTCGCCAAAACATCAGCCTGATCAGATTGATTCTGACGGTTGTTTAATAAAAATCACGGGAAAACAGCATGAACATTAATGCGACCCTCATCGGCCAGCTCATTACCTTTGTTGTATTCGTATGGTTTACACAGAAGTACGTGTGGCTGCCGATCATTGCGGCTCTGGAAGAGCGCAAGAAAAAAATTGCAGAAGGACTGGCTGCGGCTGATCGTGGTGTGCATGAGCAGGAACTGGCACAGAAGCGTGCGCTGGATTCCATGAAAGAAGCCAAAGCTCAGGCTGCCGAAATAGTCGGTAACGCTAAAAAACGTGCCGATGAAATTGTTGATGAAGCCAAAGACCAGGCCAGGAGCGAAGGAGAGCGAATCGTGGAAGCGGCACGTTCCGAGCTGGATCTGGAAGCGAATCGGGTACGCGAGGAATTGCGTAGCCGGGTTGCCGAACTGGCCGTTGTAGGTGCGGGACGTATTCTCAAGCGCGAAGTTGATCTGGCTGCGCACAAGGATATTGTTGACGCACTGGCAGCAGAAATTTAGGAACACGCTATGGCCGAGGAACTGAATACTCTGGCTCGTCCTTATGCGGTCGCTGTTTTCAAGCGGGCACAGGAAACGGACAAACTGGATCTGTGGTCTGAAATGCTGCAGTTTCTGGCAGCGATAGTCAGCGATGAACGGGGAGCTGAGATTGTCACAAACCCCGCACTGGAGCGTGGCGAGGTTGAACAGCTTATTCTGGAAATTGCCGGTGGGCGCATCACTGATGAAGGCCAGAACCTGCTCCGACTGCTGGTGCAGAATTCACGTTTGACAGTGCTGCCACAAATTGCAGCATTGTATGAGGAACAAAAAAACGCCTCTCAGGGTACGGTAGATGTGCGCATTATTTCCGCATTTGATCTAAAACCGGCCGATGAAAAAATATTGGCCGAGGCCTTGCGAAACAGCCTTGGAAAAGAAATAGAAATTAGTAACGAGACCGACGAAAGTCTGATTGGCGGCGTAAAGATTTATGCGGGTGATCATGTTATCGACGGCTCTATCCGCAGTCAGCTTGAACGTCTGGCCACCGAATTGAATCATTAAAGAATAGAGAAGCCATCATGCAACTCAATCCATCTGAAATCAGTGATCTGATTAAAAGCAAGATCGAGAAATTCGACCAAACCGCCGAAAAGCATACCGAGGGCACCGTAGTCAGTGTGACGGATGGTATCGTCCGCGTGCACGGACTTTCCGACGCCATGCAGGGCGAGATGCTGGAATTTCCGGGTGATGTATATGGTATGGCCCTGAACCTGGAGCGCGACTCGGTAGGCGCGGTAGTGCTGGGTGATTATCTGGGTATCAGTGAAGGCGATACAGTCAAATGTACCGGCCGCATTCTTGAAGTGCCGGTGGGTGAGGCCCTGCTGGGCCGAGTGGTTGATTCTCTGGGTATGCCGCTGGATGGTAAAGGCCCCATTGAAACAGATCATAGCGCGCCGATTGAAAAAGTAGCCCCCGGCGTAATTTCGCGTAAATCGGTGGACCAGCCGGTACAGACCGGTCTGAAAGCGATTGATGCCATGGTTCCGGTAGGCAGAGGCCAGCGTGAATTGATTATCGGTGATCGTCAAACCGGTAAAACGGCGGTGGCACTGGATGCAATTATTAACCAGAAAGATACCGGCGTTAAATGTATTTACGTGGCGGTCGGGCAGAAAAACTCTTCCATTGCGGTGCTGGTGCGTAAACTGGAAGAAGCCGGTGCCATGGATCACACCATTATTGTTGCAGCGACTGCAGCAGAATCGGCAGCCATGCAATATATTGCTCCTTATGCAGGCTGCTCCATGGGCGAATATTTTCGCGACAAAGGCGAAGATGCACTGATTGTTTATGATGATCTGACGAAACAGGCCTGGGCCTATCGTCAGGTTTCCTTGCTGTTACGTCGTCCTCCCGGCCGTGAAGCCTATCCGGGTGATGTGTTCTATCTGCATTCACGTTTGCTGGAAAGAGCGGCGCGTGTCAATGAAGACTTTGTGGAAAAAGCAACCGATGGCAAAGTGAAAGGTAAAACCGGTTCACTGACCGCACTGCCTATTATTGAAACTCAGGAAGGTGATGTTTCGGCGTTCGTTCCCACCAACGTTATTTCGATTACAGACGGGCAGATTTTTCTTGAATCGGATTTATTCAACGCCAATATTCGTCCGGCAATCAACGCCGGCCTGTCGGTCTCTCGTGTGGGTGGCGCAGCACAGACCAAACTGATTAAAAAGCTGGGTGGTGGTATTCGTCTGGCGCTGGCTCAATTTCGTGAACTGGCGGCCTTTTCCCAGTTTGCTTCTGATCTGGATGATGCCACGCGCGCACAATTGGAACGTGGTAAACGTGTCACTGAACTGATGAAGCAGGCACAATATGAGCCGATGGGCGTAGGGCAAATGGCTGTTTCTCTGTTTGCTGCTAATGAAGGCTATCTGGATGATGTGGATGCTGACAAAATTGTGGATTTTGAAGCTGCATTGCAGAGCTATATCAAAACCGATCAGGCTGATTTACTGAATAAAATGGATACCGAAGCCGACTATACGGACGAAATTGCATCCAGCTTGCACGAAGCGATTAAAACCTTCAAAGCCAATCACAGCTGGTAAGCAAGAACCGTTCTGAGGTAGAGGAAAACTCATGGCAGGCGCTAAAGAAGTACGCACACAGATAGCGAGTATCAAGAATACTCAGAAAATCACCAGTGCCATGGAAATGGTCGCAGCCAGCAAAATGCGCAGGGCGCAGGATCGCCAGGCCGCTACCGAGCCCTATACTCGTAAAATGCTGCACGTTATTCACCATCTGGCGCATGCGCATCCTGAATATGAAAGCGCATTCATGCGCAAGCGGGAAGTGAAAAATATAGGCTATATTGTGGTCTCGTCTGATCGAGGTCTGTGTGGTGGCCTGAATAATAATCTGTTTCGCAAGCTGCTGAAAGAGATTGTTGAACACCAGGAAAATGGTATCGGCATTAAATTCTGCACCATTGGCCGTAAAGCCATGGGCTATTTCAAACGTACCGGCGGCAGTGTTTTGGCGGAAATATCAGACATTGGTGATACCCCGCATATAGAAGAGTTAATTGGTGCGGTCAAAGTGATGCTGGATGCTTATCGACGAGGTGAGGTAGATCAGGTCTGTCTGGCAACCAACAAATTTATTAATACCATGACGCAGGATCCAAGAATCTATCAACTGGTTCCTATTCATGGTGAAGCAGATACCAAGCTGAAACATCACTGGGACTATATCTACGAGCCGGATGCGCGTGATGTGCTGGAAGACTTAATGGCGCGCTATATAGAAGCGGGCGTTTATCAGGGTGTGGTTGAAAATGCGGCTTGTGAGCAATCAGCCCGAATGGTAGCCATGAAAGCCGCCTCGGATAATGCTGGTGATCTGATTGATGAGTTGCAATTGATCTACAACAAGGCTCGTCAGACCGCCATTACCCAGGAAATTTCAGAGATTGTCGGTGGAGCTGCCGCAATTTCAGGTTAAAAGATAAATAACTCTTCAGCGCATAGCTGATGTGGTTACAAAGATATTATTTTTATTGAAAACAGGATGCCGCGCCTAGGCAGACAATGAGGAAATCGAAATGAGTGCAGGTAAAATCGTCGAAATTATCGGTGCGGTAGTGGACGTGGAGTTTCCACGTGATCATCTGCCCGGGGTTTACCATGCGTTAACGGTGGAATCGGTCGGCCTGACACTGGAAGTGCAGCAACAGTTGGGCGACGGTATTGTTCGCGCCATCGCTATGGGCAGTACCGATGGACTGAAGCGCGGCACGGCAGTAGTCAGCAACGGCGCCCCCATTCAGGTGCCGGTAGGAGAAGGCACGCTGGGACGCATCATGGATGTGCTGGGTAATCCGATTGATGAAAAAGGTGAAGTTAAAGCTGATAAGTTAATGCCGATACATCGCAAAGCACCCAAGCTGGAAGACCAGGCAACTACCACCGAAATCCTGGAAACCGGAATCAAGGTAATTGATTTGATCATGCCCATTGCCAAGGGTGGTAAAGTTGGCCTGTTCGGCGGTGCCGGTGTTGGTAAAACCGTAACCCTGATGGAACTGATTCGTAATATCGCGGTGGCTCATTCCGGTTTCTCTGTTTTTGCAGGTGTGGGTGAACGTACTCGTGAAGGTAATGATTTCTATCACGAAATGGCCGAAGGCGGTGTACTGGATAAGGTGGCACTGGTTTACGGGCAAATGAATGAGCCTCCCGGCAACCGACTGCGTGTTGCCCTGACCGGACTCACCATTGCGGAAAACTTCCGTGATGAAGGCATGGATGTACTGCTGTTTGTGGATAACATCTATCGTTACACCCTGGCCGGAACCGAGGTATCTGCCCTGCTGGGTCGTATGCCTTCCGCGGTAGGTTATCAGCCCACACTGGCGGAAGAAATGGGTGTGTTGCAGGAACGTATTACCTCTACCCGTACCGGCTCTATCACTTCATTCCAGGCGGTGTATGTACCGGCAGATGATTTAACCGATCCATCACCGGCTACTACTTTTGCTCATCTGGATGCAACCCTGGTGTTGTCACGACAGATTGCGGAACTGGGTATCTACCCGGCGGTTGATCCGCTGGATTCAACCAGCCGTATTCTTGATCCGCATGTAGTCGGTAAAGAACATTACACCGTTGCACGTGATGTTCAGGGCTTGTTGCAGCGCTATAAGGAATTGAAAGATATTATTGCTATTCTGGGTATGGATGAATTGTCAGAAGAAGACAAACAAACCGTCAACCGGGCGCGTAAAATCCAGCGATTCCTGTCACAGCCTTTCTTTGTTGCCGAGGTGTTCACCGGAGCTCCGGGTAAATATGTTTCGGTAAAAGATACGGTATCCAGTTTCAAAGCGATTGTAGCGGGTGAATATGATCATTTGGGCGAGCAGGCCTTTTATATGCGTGGTGGTATCGAAGATGTTATCGCGAATGCAGAAGCCAGCTGATTTGTTTTTCATGGCGGGAGTTGATGCATAATGAGCATGACAATTCATGTTGATATTGTGAGCGCTGAAGGAGAGATTTTCTCCGGATTAGTTGAAATGGTCTATGCACCGGGTGAAATGGGTGAATTGGGCATTGCTCCTCGCCACGCACCCCTGCTTACCCGTTTGAAAGCGGGTGATGTGCGCCTGGATCTGGGTGATGGCAAGGAAATGCAGCATTACTATGTATCCGGCGGTATGCTAGAGGTACAGCCGCATATAGTTACGGTTCTGGCAGATACCGCTGTACGTGCTGCCGATCTGGATGAAGCCGCCGCGCGTAAAGCCAGGCAAAGAGCCGAAGAACATTTGCGCGACGCCGAGTCACAAATAGATACCGCCAAGGCACAGGCAGAATTGGCTGAAACAGCGGCTCAATTGCGTGCTATTGATCGTTTACGCAAAACCAAAAGATAGGTGTAAGCACTCGCAGGCCATCTGAGCAGTTGCACGACTGTTGTATTATTCAGGAATAATGACAGACAGGTAAAGCGAAAGACTGGCATTAATTCGCTTGGGCAAGAATAGAAATGGCAGACAGTAGAAGCAGGCACCCAAGCCATTAAAAATATACGAGGCCCCGGCATTATTGCCGGGTTTTTTATTATGAGCAAAGATACCATTCAAACCGGAAAATTTGTTTCACTGACCTATTCGATCAGTGATGCCGGCGGCCAGGTTATGGAACAAAGCGATGTGCCGGTCAGCTATATACAGGGTGGTGAAGTAGAACTGATCGGCAGCATGGATAAGGCAATAGCCGGTAAATGCGCAGGTGACAGCGTAAAAATGAAAATCCCCCCTTCTGATGGCTTTGGTGATTATGATGAAAGCCTGACTTTCACCGATAATATTCAGAATGTGCCTCCTGAATTCCGCCAGTTGGGTGCGGAAGTGCAAATGAAGAACGACTCCGGAGAAACAAAAACTTTCTATGTCAGTAAGATAGAAAACGGTCGCCTGACCATAGACGGGAATCATCCACTGGCCGGCAAGGAACTGATTATTACGATTAAAATTCTGGAAGTGCGTGACGCAACGCCGGCTGATCAGCAATACACAGTGCCCACCGGTCAGGGGCAGACCATAAACTAGTCCTGCATCCCTGTACCTGTAACCTTGCAGCCGTTCAAACGATCAATAGCTGTTGTTTTCAAACAGCGGCCTCTATACTCAATCGTATGAAATCTCTCGGCATTATTATTCTGGCTGCCGGTAAAGGCACTCGTATGCGTTCCGCCCGCGCCAAGGTTCTGCATGAACTGGCGGGTCAGCCCTTGTTGCAGCATGTGCTACAGACTGCACGTTCACTCAATCCACAGCGTATTCTGGTGGTTCACGGGCATCAGTCCGAAACAGTAATCAATGCTTTTGCGGATGAGGATATTCACTGGGTATTGCAAACCGAGCAAAAAGGCACCGGCCATGCGGTACAACTGGCATTGGCTGAAATTACCGATTGTGAGCATATTCTGGTGTTATATGCCGATGTGCCGCTGATCAGCACGACCTTTCTTAATCCGTTACTGGCGCAACTGGAAAGCGGCAGTTTGTCGATACTGACCGCGCAAACCACTCAACCGCGAGGCTACGGACGAATTGTGCGTTCAAGAGATGGCCAATTGCAGGCGATTATTGAAGAAAAAGACTGCAGCGACAAACAGCGTCAGATTACCGAGATCAACAGCGGCATACTGGCCGCACACAGAGCGGTTTTAAGGCGGTGGCTGGAGCAGCTGGATGACAACAATACGCAGAAAGAATTTTATCTGACCGATGTTGTCCGTATGGCCGTAGTGGATGCTGAAAATGTGCAGACCGTCCTGTGTAATGATATGGATGAAGTATCCGGCGTTAACGACCGCAGCCAGCTGTCACACCTGGAACGCGTCTATCAGAATCGCCAGGCGCAGCAGATTATGCGCCAGGGCGTCACCCTGATGGACCCGGCGCGTTTTGATGTGCGCGGTGAGCTGCAAATTCAGGAAGATGTAGTCATTGAACCGAATGTGCTGTTGCAAGGCAAGGTCAGTATCGGCCGTGATGTGCATATCGAGTCCAACTGCATCATTCGTAACAGCAGGATCGGTGACGGAGTAACGGTACGTGCCAACAGCCTGATAGAAGATTCGACGATTGATGATGATTGCAGCATAGGTCCTTTTGCGCGCCTGCGCCCCGGCACGCAATTGGCCAGCGGGGTGCATGTTGGCAATTTTGTGGAAATTAAAAATTCGCATATACAGTCCGGCAGCAAGATCAATCATCTGTCCTATATCGGAGATACCGATATGGGCAAAGCGGTCAACATCGGCGCGGGCTGTATTACCTGTAATTATGATGGTGCCTACAAGCACCGCACGCATATCGGTGATCATGTATTTGTGGGTTCAGACACGCAACTGATCGCTCCGCTACGGGTGGAAGACGGCGCCACCATTGGCGCCGGTTCAACCATCAGCAAAGATGCGCCCGCCAATAAATTGACGCTGAGTCGAGCGAAACAAGTCACGGTATCCGGCTGGCAGCGACCCGCCAAGGACAAGAGCTAGGTATGTGCGGCATTGTCGGCGCTGTCTCCTATAGGGATATTTCCGGCATACTGCTGGAGGGCCTGCAACGGCTGGAATACCGGGGCTATGACTCGGCCGGCCTGGTGGTCCTGCATGAGGGGCAACTGACCCGCCACCGGGCCGCCGGAAAAGTCAGCCAGTTAAGAAAGAAACTGGATGCAAGCCCCCTGCCCGGACATTCCGGCGTAGCCCATACCCGCTGGGCGACCCATGGCGCGCCTACCGAAAGCAATGCCCACCCGCATATCTGTCGTGACTGCATCGCCATCGTGCATAACGGGATTATCGAAAACTTTCATGAATTGAAAGCCCAGCAGCAGGCGAACGCGCATTTCTTTACCTCGGAAACCGATACCGAAGTAATCGTACACGCGTTGTTTGATGAACTGGAACAAGGCGCGGATTTATTAAAATCGGTGCAGCAGGTTATCAAGAAATTGCGTGGAGCCTATGCTCTGGGTGTAATCGGTCCCAGTGAAGAAGGCGTAATGATCGCCGCACGCTCCGGCAGTCAGCTGGTAATCGGCCTGGGTGAAGGCGAAAACTTTATTGCTTCTGATGTGTACGCGCTATTGCCGGTCACGCGCCGCTTTATTTTTCTGCAAGAAGGCGATGTGGCGCGCATCCGCTGTGATGAGGTGCAGATATTTGCGGCCAACGGCCAGCCGGTAAGGCGCGAACCACAGCGCTCTGCGCTGGATGCGGCACAAACCGGACGCCAGGGATACCGTCACTATATGCTCAAGGAAATCTATGAGCAGCCACAGGTCATGGCCGATACGCTGGAAGGCCGTCTCACGGTCAACGGCGAAATTCATCTGTTCGAAGGCGGCATACAGAAACAATTACAGCAGATTCAGGCCGTGCATATTATTGCCTGTGGCACCAGCTATCATGCCGGACTGGTAGCGCGTGAATGGATAGAAGGAGAACTGGGGTTGCCTTGCCGGGTTGAGGTGGCTTCGGAATATCGTTACCGCAAACCCGTTGTTGGTTCAAACTGCCTGTTTGTCACTCTTTCCCAGTCTGGTGAAACGGCTGATACACTGGCGGCTCTGAGGCTGGCGAAAAAACTTCCTTACAAGCACACATTAGCCATCTGTAATGTGGATGAAAGCTCATTGGTACGTGAATCCGAGCTGAAACTGATGACCCGTGCCGGACCGGAAATCGGGGTGGCCTCCACCAAAGCCTTTACTACACAGCTGGTCACGCTGTTATTGCTGACGCTGGCATTGCGCAAACAAAAAACAATATCGCAGGAACTGCTTCATGCCTTGCAATCACTGCCTGCATTGTGCGGCAGTCTGCTGCACCTGGATTCCAGCATCAAACAACTGGCGGAACGCTTTTCCGACAAGCAACACAGCCTGTTTCTGGGGCGTGGAGAATATTATCCCGTCGCTCTGGAAGGCGCGCTGAAACTGAAAGAAATCTCCTACATTCACGCCGAAGCCTATCCGGCCGGAGAACTGAAACACGGCCCATTGGCATTGATTGATGCCGACATGCCGGTTATCGCGGTTGCCCCCAACAATGAATTGCTGGAAAAACTACGTGGAAACCTGGAAGAAGTGCGCGCACGTGGTGGCCAGCTGATTGTGTTCGCCGAACAAGGCACCGGCATGCAGGCGGATGAGCAACTGACCGTGATACATCTGCCACGAGTCACTCGCCTGATCGCCCCCATTGTCTTCACCCTGCCGCTGCAACTGCTCGCCTACCATGTCGCGGTACTGAAAGGCACCGATGTAGACCAACCCAGAAATCTGGCAAAGTCAGTTACGGTTGAATAAAGCCAGGCTAATCTTCCCGTTCCGGGCCAGGCTATACAGAAGTAACATAGCTCGAATGCTCTAAATGAGCCCAAAACCTCCTTTTAAACCTTCACCCTAAGGTCATTTTAGATCTCGTTGAGCCGGCCAGACTTAATTGGCTGCAGAAAGAAAAGCAAAGTTGCGGAGAGCCGCATACTAAATACCGGTAGCGCCGATCCGTTGGCCGATCAGACCATGATCAAGCTGTCTAAAAATGCCATGACACGCCCAGAAAGTAACAGGAAGCTGGGCTACAGAGATTTAGCGGCCTTCGCCAATCCCGATTTTGATCGGTAGCTTATCGCCCGAATGGGCGCAGTATTTATCAGGTGGATGGCGGTGTCGAACGACCTGATGCGCTCCGTCAGGCTGTATCACTGCGATCGCAGCTAAAATTCGGTACGGAGCAACTCTGACAAACAATGAAAAACGCAGAAACGATATTTTTGTTAAATAGATTTGAAGTTGATCTTACATGCCAGTATATTATACAGAAACGGCGTTACGGCTTATTGTAAGGTAGTTAGTGTTTGAACGAAAACGATTAAACCCTAAGAAAAACAATAATCTATATACTGTTCAGTGGACTAAAGATTATA
>JAHXHF010000322.1:3736-16223 GCA_025656895.1 gamma proteobacterium symbiont of Bathyaustriella thionipta | reverse complement strand
GGCCAAAAATGCAGGCAATTGACTGAATTCGACGGCGGGCGGGGTCATAGCCCCTCGAAAATAGCGAGTTTTCTGCCGGACACTATATAGAAAGTGGATTATTCCTATATATACAGGTACAGGGCCGCAAAAAACCACAATGACCAAAGGGACAATCGCACTGTTACCGCCCGATGCCGAGCTGGAAACCCGCCCGGTGCTGAAGGCGCTGGCGCCCGCCCACCGTTACCTGGCGGAACTCAAGGGCCTGGCCGCCACCATTCCCAACGAGCACATTCTGATCAACACCCTGGCCTTGCAGGAAGCCAAGGACAGTTCCGAGATCGAGAATATCATCACCACACACGACGAACTCTACAAGGCGGACCTGTTCTCCGACTACATCAAAAACCCTGCCGCAAAGGAAGTCAGCCGTTACGCCACGGCGCTGAAAACGGCCTTCGAGCAGGTCAAGCGAGACGGTTTGATCAGCGTCAACCGCATCGTGGAAACACACCGGGTACTGGAACAGAACGATGCCGGTATCCGCAAATTGCCGGGCACTGCGCTGAAGAACGAGCGCACTGGCGAAACCGTTTATGCCCCGCCCCAGGACCACGCCGAGATCGTGCGCCTGATGAACAACCTGGAACAGTTCATCAATGACGATGCGATGTACGACGCCGACCCGCTGGTGAAAATGGCAATCATCCATCACCAGTTCGAAAGCATCCATCCGTTCTACGACGGCAATGGCCGCACCGGGCGCATCATCAATATCCTGTACCTGGTTGCCAAGGGCCTGCTGGACATTCCCGTGCTCTATCTCAGCCGCTACATCATCCGCAACAAGCCGGACTATTACCGCCTGTTGCAGGCAACCCGCGAGTCCGGTGACTGGGAGCCGTGGATTCTCTACATGCTGGACGGCATCGAGCAAACCGCGCGCCAGACCCTCTGGATCATCCGCCGCATCAAGGAAATCATGATGGCCTACAAGCACCGCCTCCGCGCGGAGTTGCCGAAGATCTACAGCCAGGACCTGCTCAACAACCTGTTCCGCCACCCCTATACCAAAATCGAATCCGTGCAGGCGGACTTGGGCGTGTCCCGGCTGACGGCGACGAAATATCTGGAGCAGCTTACCGACAAGGGCTTCATCGAGAAGCACAAGATCGGCCGTTACAACTACTATGTCAACCGGCCGTTGATGAACATTTTCATGGATATACCCGACATACCAGACAACGGAGAAGCCGGCGATGCCGCAACTGGAGCATATTGAAGCCATCGAAAAACGCCTGTGGGGCGCGGCCGACACCCTGCGGGCCAACTCCAACTACGCCAGCAACGAATATTTCCTGCCGGTCATGGGCCTGGTGTTCCTGCGCCATGCCTACAGCCGCTTTCTCGCCGTCAAGGACGGCATCGAGGCCAAGCTGCCCAAACGCGGCGGCAAGAGCCGGGCGCTGACCAAGGAAGATTTCTCGCAACAGAGCGCCATCTACCTGCAACCCAAGGCCCAGTTCGATACCCTGGTCGCGCTCACCGACAGCGACGACCGCGCCCGCGCCATCATCGAGGCCATGGAGTCCATCGAGGCCGACTATGACTCCTTGCGCGGCGTGCTGCCCAAGAGCGAATATCAGGAGCTGGATAACGCCGTGCTCGGCCAGTTGCTGCGCACCCTCAACCCGGACGAACTGAAAAAGGTCTCCGGCGATGTGTTCGGCCGCATCTACGAATACTTCCTCACCCAGTTCGCCGACCAAAAGGCCCACGACGGCGGCGAGTTCTTCACCCCCATCTCGCTGGTCTCGCTGATCGCCCATGTGCTGGAGCCGGAAAGCGGCACCGTGCTGGACCCGGCCTGCGGCTCCGGCGGCATGTTCGTGCAGAGCGCCCGCGTGGTCGAGCAGCACCACGAAAATCCGGCGGAAAAGCTCACCTTCTACGGGCTGGAGAAGAACGCCACCACCATCCGCCTGGCCAAGATGAACCTCGCCGTACACGGTCTGGAAGGCGACATCCAGAAGGCCATCAGCTACTACGAAGACCCGCACGAACTGCTGGGCAAGGCCAATTATGTCATGGCCAATCCACCCTTCAATGTGGACGAGATCGACGCCGACAAGGTCAACAACGACCCGCGCCTGCCCTTCGGCCTACCCGGCGTCAACAAGAAGGGCAAGGTCAGCAACGGCAACTACATCTGGATCAGCTACTTCTACAGCTACCTGAACGAACAGGGCCGCGCCGGTTTCGTCATGTCCTCCCAGGCCTCCAGCGCCGGGCGCGACGAGGCCAAGGTGCGCCGGAAACTCATCGAGACCGGCGACGTGGACATCATGGTCGCCATCCGCTCCAACTTCTTCTACACCCGCACCGTGCCCTGCGAACTGTGGTTCCTGAACCGCGACAAGCCCGAGGCGCACAAGGACAAGGTGCTGATGCTGGATGCGCGCAATGTCTATAGAAAGGTCACGCGCAAGATCTACGACTTCAGCCCCGAACAGGAACAGAACCTGCTCGCCATCGTCTGGCTCTACCGCGGAGAGACCGAACGCTACCTGCAACTGGTCTCCAACTATCTCGGCCAGTCCATCGACGAGGCGCAGGCCTGCATGGAACGCGAAGAAGACGGCGATACCAGCCTGCCCCTGCCGGACTACCTGGCCGCGCTGCATGCACTGGAAAAAATCCTGAAACCGGAACTGGCGAAGTTGCCGCAAGACGACGCCCTGAAGGAACAGCAGGCGGAATGGAGAAAGGAATACAAACGGCTGGCCAAGGACATCGCCGGCTTCCACCGGCAAGCCGACAAGGCGATGGAACAATGGAAAAAATTCGCCGGGAGCGAATTTTCGCGCAAGCCCCGAAGGGGTGAGGCGCAGGGAGGCGTCGAACACAAGGCCCCCGACACCAACGCCGCCCTGATCAAGCTCACCCAACAACTCGCCCCCCTCGCCGAGGCCAGCCGCGACCTCATCAAACAGACCGACCTGCTCTACAAACTCGCCACCCGCTTGATCGACGAACTGAAAACCGTAGGTCGGGTTAGCGACAGCGTAACCCGACGAAACCAGTCAACAACCCGCGACCTCACCCGCGCCCGCAAGGCCGCCGACGAAGCCCGCGCCCAGGCCGTCGAACAACTCAAACAGGTCCGTTACTTCTGGAAACAGGCCCACTGGCTCACCGAACGCTTCCCCGAGGCCAAACTGCGCGACGTGGAAGGTCTGGTCAAACTGGTGGACACTAAGGAGATCGAAGCCAACGACTGGAGCCTCACCCCCGGCCGCTACGTCGGCGTCGCCCCCGAGGAAGAGGATGACGACTTCGACTTCGAGGAAGCCCTGCGGGAAATCCATGTGGAACTGGAAGATCTGAACAAGGAGTCTCAGGTATTGGCGGAGGTAATTACCAGGAATTTTCGGGAGATGGGGATATGAAGTTTGAAGTGAGAAGTTGGAAGCGTGAAAGAATATCGGAAATTCTAATTTCAAACTTCACCCTTCACACTTCTAACTTTATCGCCGAGGCCATGCAACTGGCCGCGACGATAAAACGGAATTTTGAGGAGTTGGGAATGTGAGTTGGCCAGTTAAAAAAATAGGTGATATCTGTGATGTGATCCCTGGCTTTGCTTTCAAGAGCAAGGATCTTGGTGACAATGGCATACCAGTTATCAAGATTGGCAACATTACCGATAATAATTCTGTAGATATCACGTCAGCACAGCGTCTCCCAGAAGACTTGTTGGTAGATAAGCATAGTAAATTCCGTTTAAGAAACAGAGATATACTCTTGGCAATGACTGGTGCAACAGCCGGAAAAGTTGGTCGTATTCGTTGCCTTGACGAACAGGTGATGTTGCTCAATCAGCGTGTTGCCAAATTAAGCCCAAGAGATGTAAATCCAGACTTCTTTTGGTTTATTATTAGTACCGACCGATACAGGACCATCTTTTATGGTCTTGGTGGCGGCGCTGCACAACCGAACATGAGTGGCTCACAGATTGAATCCATCGAGATTCCATGCCCACCGTTAAGAACACAAGCTCATATTGCTTCTGTTCTTTCAGTCTACGACAACCTCATCGAAAACAACCGCCGCCGCATCCAACTGCTCGAACAGGCCGCCCGCCTGCTCTACAAGGAATGGTTCGTCCACCTCCGCTTCCCCGGTCACGAACACGTCAAAATCAAAGACGGCGTACCGGAGGAGTGGGAGAAGAAAACCGCCTTTGAAGTCATGGAAGTGCTGAGTGGGGGTACGCCGAAAACAACCATCCCTGCCTACTGGGATGGTGACATTCCCTTCTTCACTCCAAAAGACGCAGTTGATTATGCGTATGTCTCGGAGACGGAGAAAACAATCACAGAAGAAGGCTTGAAGAACTGCAACAGCAAATTGTATCCAAAGGACACAGTATTCATCACCGCGCGAGGCACGGTCGGCAAGATAAATCTTGCACAGACCAACATGGCAATGAACCAGTCATGCTATGCGCTGATAGCAAAGGCACCGCTTAACCAGCATTTTCTCTATTTCGCATTGAAAGAGGGTGTAGACCAGTTCCGTAGCCGCGCGGTAGGCGCTGTGTTCGATGCGATAATCCGTGACACATTCAAGCTCATTCCGTTCGTTGTGCCTGATAAAATGGTTGTAGGAATGTTTGGTGAGCATGTTTCACCTATTCTCAACCAGATTGACATCCTGTCGAAGGAAACACGACAGTTGGCGAAAGCGCGAGACCTCTTGTTACCACGCCTAATGAACGGGGAGGTGACCACATGACCACCCGCGCCGCAGTCAACCCGGCTCTACTCGACTGGGCCCTGGATCGCGCCGGTACGAGCGCCGATGCGCTAGGGGGCAAGTTTCCGAAGCTGCGCAAGTGGCTGACGGGTGAACTTGCGCCAACCCTGAAGCAACTGGAGGCCTTCGCCACGGCAACACACACCGCCATCGGCCTATTGTTCTTGCCGCAGCCGCCCGAGGAGCCATTGCCGATTCCGGATTTCCGCACCCTGCCGGAGGCCCGGTTATCGCGGCCCAGCGCCGATCTGCTCGATACTATCTACCTCTGTCAGCAGCGCCAGGCCTGGTATCGGGATCACCAGTATCTCTATGGCGTGCAACCGCTGGCCTTCGTGGGTTCCGTTTCGGTCGTGGATAAAGTAGCCGATGTTGCCACCGGAATCGCCCACGCCATCGGCTTCGATCTCGCCGAAAGAAGCCGCTTGTCCAACTGGTCGGAGGCCCTGCGCCGCCTGATTGCACAAATCGAAGCGGCAGGCGTATTGGTGATGGTCAGCGGCGTGGTGGGCAGCAACACCCATCGCCCCTTGCGTGTCGAGGAGTTCCGGGGTTTCGCGCTCGCCGACGCGCTGGCACCGCTGATCTTCGTCAACGGCAAGGACAGCAAGGCGGCACAGATGTTCACCCTGGCCCATGAGCTGGCGCACCTCTGGCTGGGCGAGAGCGGCGTCTCCGATGCTCAGGCGGCCAGCCGGCCCGATGAGGCCACGGAACGCTGGTGTAATGCGGTGGCGGCGGAGTTGTTGGTTCCGCTAGAACCCTTGCGCGAGGTTTACCAACCGGGTGATGACTTGCAGGTGGATCTGCAGCGCCTGGCCCGCCGCTTCAAGGTCAGCACCCTGGTCATCGTCCGCCGCCTGTACGACCTGGGCGCACTCGACGAAGAAACTCTGTGGCGCGTGTATCGCGAGGAGCTTGAACGGGTGAAGGCCTTGTCCACACAGGAAGGTAGTGGCGGTGATTTCTACAACAGCCTCGGCGCGAGGGTCAGCAAGCGTTTTGCCTCGGCCGTGGTGGGCAGCACGCTGGAGGGGCAGACCGCGTTTACCGATGCCTTCCGCATGCTGGGGATCAAAAAGAGCGCCACCTTCTACGAAGAAGCGCGGCGTCTGGGGCTGCACGGATGAGCTATCTACTCGATGCCAACGTCTTCATGGCTGCGAACAACCTGCATTATGGTCTCGATTTTTGTCCCGCGTTCTGGGACTGGCTGATCCGGGAAAACGCGAGTCAGAAGATATTCAGTATCGAGAAAGTCGGAGATGAAATCGAGGCCGGGGGCGATGAGTTGTCGGATTGGGCCAGGGAGAAAGGCGGTCCACTTTTCCTCAAGCCCGACACCCTGGTTTTGCAGGCAATGAGCGAGGTCAGCCAGTGGGTTACCGGAAACGGTTATACGCCCGCCGCGATCAATACCTTTTTACAGGTGGCGGATTACTGGCTGGTCTCTTACGCCCTTGCGCATGGCCAGGTAGTGGTGACGCACGAAAAGCCCGCCAACACAGCAAACAAGGTCAAGATTCCCAATGTTTGCGTAGGTTTGGGCATCAAGGTGATGACACCGTTCGAGATGTTGCGCCACGAGCGGGCGCGGTTTGTTCTGGGCAGGCGATAATGAAGAGGCAAGCCGCAGAAACTCTATTACAAACCGCCGTCGGCAACCCGAATGCCCATTTTCGCCCTGGCCAATGGGAAGCCATCGACGCACTGGTCAATCACCGCCGCAAGCTGATGGTGGTACAGCGCACGGGCTGGGGCAAGAGCTCGGTTTATTTTATCAGTACACGTATCCTGCGGGATCGTGGCGCAGGGCTGACGGTCATTGTTTCACCGTTGCTGGCACTGATGCGCAACCAGATTGAGGCAGCGAACCGGTTGGGTATCCGTGCGGAGACGATCAATTCCACCAACCAGGAGAACTGGCCGGAGATCAGTGCTGCGATGCTGGCGGATGAAGTGGACGCCGTTCTGATTTCACCGGAGCGTTTGTCGAATGAGGAATTCGTCGGCGAGGTGCTGTTGCCGGTGGCGGATCGCGTGGGTCTGCTGGTGGTGGATGAGGTGCATTGCATATCGGACTGGGGCCATGATTTCCGGCCGGATTACCGGCGACTGGTCAATGTACTGCGCCAGATGCCGCCGAACATGCCGATTCTGGGGACCACCGCAACCGCGAACAACCGGGTCATCGAGGATGTGCAGGCGCAACTGGGTGACATTGAAATTCAGCGCGGGCCGTTGGTGCGCGACAGTCTTTCGCTGCAGACGCTACACTTGCCCGATCAGGCATCCCGGCTGGCCTGGCTGGCGCAGCATATTCCGGAGTTGCCGGGTACGGGCATTGTCTATGTGCTGACCATTCGCGACGCGGAACAGGTGGCGGCCTGGCTGAACCAGCAGGGCATTGTCGCGCGGGCCTACCACGGCAGTGTGGAGCATGAGGACTTCGAGAATAGCAACCAGTACCGGCAACACCTCGAAGACCGGCTACTGAACAATGACATCAAGGTGCTGGTGGCGACCACGGCATTGGGCATGGGGTATGACAAGCCTGATCTCGGTTTCGTCATTCATTACCAGGCGGCCGGCTCTGTCGTGGCCTATTACCAGCAAGTCGGCCGCGCCGGGAGGGCGATTGATACTGCCTATGGCGTATTGCTCTCCGGCAAGGAGGATGAGGATATCCATGACTATTTCCGTCGCAGCGCCTTTCCTGACGAAAGGGATGTAAACGCCATCCTTGGTGCGTTGGCCGATCATGATGAATTATCCGTTCGCCAGCTTGAGCAGCATCTGAATCTCAGGCAGGGACAGATCGATAAGGTTTTGAAGATTCTCAGTGTCGAGAACCCGGCGCCGGTGATCAAGCAGGGCAGCAAATGGCGCCGTACGCCGGTGCCATTCCGGATGAATCATGAGCGTATCGAGCATCTGACCAAGCAACGGGAAATCGAGTGGCGGGAGGTACAGAGCTATATCGACAGCGAAGGTTGCCTGATGGCTTATTTGCGCCGTGCGCTGGATGATCCAGAGACCGAAGATTGTGGCCGGTGTGCGGTGTGCCTGGGCGAGCCGGTGGTGGGCATCGAAGTGGACCGGGCACTCGCCATCGCCGCAGCCCAGTACCTGAAGCATGCGGAGATACCCTTCAAACCGAAGAAACAGGTGGCTGCCGGGGCCTTCCAAGTGTACGGTTTTCGGGGCAATCTGCCGGCCGGATTACAGGCCCAGGAAGGACGCATTCTATCGCGATGGGGTGATGCCGGCTGGGGCGGGCTGGTAGCCGATGACAAGCATGCCGGCCACTTCCGCGACGAACTGGTCAGTGCGGTCGCCGAAATGCTTGAACAACGCTGGCAACCGAATCCGGCGCCGCAATGGGTGAGCTGTGTGCCGTCGTTGAAGCATCCGGTGCTGGTGCCAGATTTCGCACAACGCCTCGCGGCACGATTGGGATTACCGTTCGTGGATGCGATCCACAAGGTCATCGATAACGAACCACAAAAGAACCAGCAGAATCGCTTTCACCAGTGCAGGAATCTGGACGGGGTATTCGAGGTAAGCGAAGAGATTCCGAATACGCCAGTGTTGTTAGTGGATGATGTGATCGACTCCGGATGGACGGTCACGGTGCTTGCTGCTTTGCTGAGACAGGCGGGCAGCGGGCCTGTTTATCCAGTGGCACTGGCCTCAACGAGTACGGGAAGTTAAATGTCAGTATCCCCTAATACACAAGCTATCCTGTTGCTGACGGCGCATTTTGCTAAGTCTAGGAAAGACGCGGTCAAGCCACTCACGCCCAAGGAATGGGGCCGGTTTGCACTGTGGCTGAAAGAAAAGTCGCTGATGCCGGAACAGTTGATGAACGGTCGGCCGCGAGAATTGCTGAACGGCTGGTCCGACAAGACGATTACTCTAGCGCGTATCGAGGGCCTGATGGACCGAGGGTCCGCGCTGGGGTTGGCGATGGAGAAATGGCTTCGGGCCGGACTGTGGGTGATGACGCGATCCGATCCGGACTATCCGACGCGCCTGAAAAAGCGTCTGAGAACCGATTCGCCGGCTGTCCTCTTTGGTTGTGGCAACCGCACTTTGCTGAACACCGGCGGCCTGGCCGTTGTGGGATCCCGGAACGCAACGGAACAGGACCTGGCGTACAGCCGGAACCTTGGTGCGTTGGCGGCGGGAAGCGGTTATTCGATTGTTTCCGGCGGCGCGCGTGGGGTGGATGAGGCCGCCATGCTGGGTGCGCTGGAGGCGGACGGGACGGTGATTGGCGTACTGGCTGACAACCTGCTGCGCGCCTGTTCCACGGCCAGGTATCGTAAGTACCTTATGGCGAACAATCTCGTGCTGATCTCGACCTTCTATCCGGAGGTGGGTTTTAATGCCGGCAATGCCATGCAACGGAACAAGTACATCTATTGCCTCTCGGATGCGGCGTTGGTGGTTCATTCCGGTGAAAAGGGTGGAACCTGGAACGGTGCTCTGGAGAACGTAAAAAAACAATGGGTGCCACTTTGGGTGAAACGCACCTCAGATCCAAAAGCCGGTAATGCTGCGATTGTTAAGGCGGGTGCTTTATGGGTGCCGGAAAGTGTCAGGGAGATTGATTTCAACTCGTTGTTTTCAGTCGCGCCAGCAGTTGCAGCGGCTGGCGAGGATTTATTCAGCCAGACTGCGAATAAAGTTAATGAGGACAGTACGGATTACGCCAACGAACAGCCCGAAGAATCTGTATCGGCACCGGAGACAGCTATTGAAAATGGCTCGGCGCATGATGTGAATACCGGAACTGCCGATGCAGATGTACGTCAGCCTGAACAGAGAAAGGCGAGTTCCCGCCCGGCCGACGACCTGGAATTTTATGACCTGTTCCTTATGAAGGCGGAAATACTTTGCAGCGATGCGCCCAAAACGACGGACGAACTGGTGGAAATACTGGGCCTGAACAAAACCCAGCTTAATGCCTGGCTCAAGCGTGCTGTCAGTGAAGAGAAGCTGAAAAAACTCACTCGGCCGGTCCGCTACCAGTGGATCACGACACTGCAAAGTAACTTGCCACTATAGATATGTCGTACACCGGAGATACACTGGTTTAGCAAAGCGTCGATTCAAAGGGTAGATAATGAGAACCACACTGAATATCGATGATGAGTTGTTGGCCGAGGCCCGGCGTGTTACCGGGCTGGACGAGCACGTCGCGCTGGTGCACGAGGGCTTACACGCCCTGATCGTGCCGAAAGTGTTTGCAGCCCTCAAAAATGCGCAATATTGTGATGAAAGGCAATATGCTACTATTTTCAATGAAATTATACGGATAATCATCATGTTGCTTGAAGAACTGCGTGCAAACAGAAACGCCATCATTGAACTGGCTAACCGATATGGCGCCCGTCATTTACGGGTGTTTGGTTCGGTGGCGCGTGGTGAGGAACGACCGGACAGTGATGTTGATTTTCTGGTGGAATTTCCACGAGGCTATGACCTGTTTGAGCAGCGATTACCCCTCACGGCGCAACTTGAGGAAATTTTGCATCGGCAGGTTGAACTGTTGCCGGAACATGAACTCAATCGCCATATTCGTGAGCGTGTTCTGAAAGAAGCCGTGGAATTATGAATAAACCCTGGCAGCCCTATGCGCAGCATATTCTCGATGCCATTGCGAAAATTGATCGTATCAAGGCGCGAGGAGACCTGACGCACGATGAAGTGCTGTACGATGCCGCCCTTCGCAATCTGCAAACCCTGTCCGAGGCCACTCAGCTTCTACCGGGTGAATTGAAAGGCCGTTACCCCGATATTCCCTGGCGCGAAATCAGCGGCTTCCGGAATATTCTTGTTCACAACTATCTTGGCAATATTGACCCGCTGACGGTGAAGTCGGTCATTGACAAGCATTTGCCACAACTGGAAACGATAATCCGCGCCATGCTGAATGAGGCTGGTGCGTGATCGATGCCCTACACCGAAGACAGCCTGGTTCAGCAAACCACAGCCGAGTATCTGGAAAAGGAACTTGGCTGGGAATCGGTGTACGCCTACAACAACGAGATATTCCTAAAGAACCCTCACCCTGACCCTCTCCCAAAGGGAGAGGGAAAGACTTGTCTCGGCCGGACTTCTGACCGGGAGGTTGTGCTGGCGCGGCCGCTGCGGGAGAAGCTGGTCGCATTGAATCCCGGGCTGCCCGATGTGGCCTATGACGATGCCGTGCGTCAGATTACGGCAATCGTGGCCTCCCAAACCCTGCTGGCGACGAACCGGGAGAAATACGAACTGATCAAGGACGGGGTGCAGGTCAGGTTCCGCAATGCCGACGGTGAGCGGCTGCGCCGGCGCCTGCGGGTGTTCGATTTCGAGGTAGCGGAGAACAACCAGTTCCTGTGCGTGCGCGAGTTGTGGGTGCGCGGTGACCTGTACCGGCGGCGGGCGGATATCGTCGGCTTCGTCAATGGCCTGCCGTTGTTGTTCGTCGAGTGCAAGAATATCCATAAGGACCTGAGGGCCGCCTTCGAGCAGAACTATTCCGACTATCTCGACACCGTTCCCCACCTGTTCCACCACAATGCCATCGTCATGTTCGGTAATGGCGACCAGGCGAAGATCGGGTCGCTGACCAGCAAGTGGGCGCACTTCCACGACTGGAAGCGCCTGGCCGAGGACGAGCCCGGCGTGGTGGCTATGGAGACCCTGCTCAAGGGGGTCTGTAACAAGCGCGATTTCATGGACCTGCTGGAGAATTTCATCCTGTTCGACGAGTCCTCCGGCGAGACCCGCAAGATCGTCGCCCGCAATCACCAGTTCCTCGGGGTGAACCGGGCTATCGAGGCGGTGCGCGAGCGGAACAACCGCCACGGCAAGCTGGGCGTGTTCTGGCATACCCAGGGCGCGGGCAAGAGCTATTCCATGGTACTGTTCACCCGCAAGGTGCACCGCAAGCTGGGCGGCAACTTCACCTTTGTGGTGCTGACCGACCGCGAGGATCTGGATACCCAGCTCTACAAGACCTTTGCCGGTTGCGGGGTGGTGGATAACGATCGCGACCCCTGCCTGGCCAGCAGAGGGCAACACCTGGGTGGGCTGCTGGCCGGGCACAAGTCCTACATCTTCTCCCTGATCCAGAAGTTCAACCAGGAAGTCGACCCCGATGAGGGCTATACCCAGAGGGATGATGTCATCGTCATCACCGACGAGGCCCACCGCACCCAGTACGGCACGCTGGCGCTGAACATGCGCAATGCCCTGCCCAATGCGAGCTACATCGGCTTTACCGGTACGCCGTTGTTCACCGACGACGAGGTCACCCGGCGGGTATTCGGCGATTACGTCTCCACCTACGATTTTCAGCGCGCGGTGGAGGACAAGGCGACCGTGCCCCTGTACTACGATGCCCGGGGCGACAAGCTCGGTATCGCAGTGAATGATCTCAACGAGCGCATTGCCGAGAAGCTGGAAGAACTGGAAACGGGCGATATCGACGTAGAGCATCGCCTGGAGCAGGAACTCAAACGCGATTACCACCTCATCACCGCCGGCAAGCGCCTCGACCAGGTGGCGCGGGATTTCGTGCAGCACTATTCCACGGCCTGGGAGTCCGGCAAGGCCATGCTGGTGTGCATCGACAAGGTCACCTGCGTGCGCATGCACCGGCTGATCGAGTTTTATTGGCAGGAACGCATCA
>JAHXHF010000322.1:0-3726 GCA_025656895.1 gamma proteobacterium symbiont of Bathyaustriella thionipta | reverse complement strand
TGGAAAAGCAGCTTGATTCAATCAAGGACGAGCAGGAAGAAATCCTGGCACGTCGGCAAATCGACTGGATGCGCGAGACAAAGATGGTGGTGGTCGTCAGTGAAGAACAGGGTGAAGTGGACAAGTTCCGCAAGTGGGATCTGGATATCACCCCGCACCGCCGCCTGATCAAGGAAGGCATCGAGTTGCCCGCCGCGATGCACGCCGATCCCCGCTTCCGCAACATGCAGCGCATGGCCCTGGACGAGGCCTTCAAGGAGGACGCGCACCCGTTTCGCATCGCCATAGTCTGCGCCATGTGGCTGACCGGCTTCGATGTGCCCAGCCTGTCTACCCTGTACCTGGACAAACCCCTCAAGGCCCACAACCTGATGCAGGCCATCGCCCGCGCCAACCGGGTGCATGAGGGCAAGAACAACGGGCTCATCGTCGATTACTGCGGCATTCTCAAAAACCTGCGCAAGGCTCTGGCCACCTTCGCGGGTACTGGCGATGCTGGCCATGGTGGTGAAGCGGGTGACACAGATCCGGCCCGGCCGGAAGAAGAACTGCTGGCGGATCTGTCCGAGGCCATTGCTTTTGTGCGGAGTTTTCTGGAGGAACGGGGCGCCTCGCTGGATGACATCAGGGAGAAGACCGGCTTTGCGCGCAATGCCGCCATTGTCGCCGCAAAGGAGGCAGCCAACGAAAATGACGAGACCCGCAAACGGTTTGAAGTGATATGCCGCGAGGTGTTCAAGAAGTTCAAGGCCTGTCTCAACGTCCAGGGGGTTAATGCGCACCGGGCCGACTATGATACGATCAATGTGGTTTACAAGAGCCTCCAACAGGATCGGGAAAAGGCGGATATCAGCGACATCATTCGGCAGTTGCACCAGGTGGTTGACGCGGCGGTTGAGATCAGGGAGCAGGATGACAATGCGGATAATGGTGTCTATGACATCAGCAAGATCGACTTTGACCGCCTGCGTAAAGAGTTCGAGAGCAGTCCATCAAAGCGTACAACAGTGCAAAACCTGAAACAGGCCATCGAAACGCGGTTGCAGCGCCTGCTGGCGCAGAATCCCCTGCGTACGGATTTCCAGCAACACTACGAGAAGATCGTGGCCGAGTACAACCGCGAAAAAGACCGCGTCACGATCGAACAGACCTTTGAGGCGCTGCTGACATTCGAGCAGTCACTGAGCGAAGAAGAACGTCGGGCAGTACGGGAAGGACTGGACGAGGAATCGCTGGCCATTTTCGACTTGTTGAGAAAGTCAGATTTGTCCGGGGCTGATATAAAGCAAATCAAGAAAGTCGCCGTGGAACTGCTGGCCCGCCTGAAAGCAGAGAAGTTGAAAATAGACCACTGGCGTGACAAGGAAACAACCCGTGATGCCGTGCGCATTACAATTCGGGATTACCTGTGGAGCGATGACACCGGCCTGCCGGTCGCAGCCTACACGGAAGACGATGTCAACGAAAAGGCCGAGGACGTATTCCGCCATGTCTACCGCGCCTATCCTGAATTACCGTCCCCGTTCTACACATCTTCGGTTGCCTGATTGCGCGAGTTGCTAAACTGCTCAAGCGCCTGCCAGCCCCCGGCCAGGTTGTAAACTTCTGGCAAACCAAACTGTGCCAGAAACTCGCAGAGTTCGCGGCTCTGATTACCGTGATAGCAATACACCAGCACCGGCGGCGCTTTGCTGCGCAGGCGCACCAGTCTCTGGATCAGTTGTTCACTCACCACCTGGGCGTGGGGCAGCTGGCCGTGGCTGCGGGTGCGTTCGTCGCGTTGATCGATCACCAGCAGTTCCCCGCTTTGCAGTAATGCATCCAGTTCTTCCGCCTGTATGTCCTGCCAGCTCATCAGTCGCAGTCCCGAAGTGGCTGTCAGTCGGTTTCACTGCTCGCGTAGAGTTCTTCCTCACGCTTGATCAGTACATCAGCGAGGAAGAAATAGGCCTCTTTCCAGGCGTCAAGAATTTCTGGTGTGGCGGCATCACCAAGCACGTCCTGCATGGCGGTAAGGATGGCGTCACCTACCATCGGGTAGTGTTCTGACTTTACGTTAGTCCGTACATGAGCGGCCGCCATGCGCTCTACCGCATCCTTGAGTGCGTCCAGGTTGTCGATATTGCCGGCATAGGCCGCTACTGCCGCAGCCAGAATTTTCGGCTGTTCATCCGATGCGCCGTTGAACAGCGCTTTGGTTTGCGGATATTTTTCGAACAACACATCATACATGCGCGTAGTGATGGCAAGGCCATGCTCCTGTAGCACGGGAATGGTGGCCTTGACGGTATCAATGGTCTGTTGCGAAAGTGGCATTGTCTCTACTCCTGTTTGCGAGTCATCGGGACTCATTGAGTTATCTGAAATTATGTTCAGGCGGCGCTAAGGTGCAGACGTAATTGCATGTCCGGCGTCATGGACAGTCTGCCCTGCTCATCGATGACCATGGCGGTTTCCACACCCATTGCGGTTGCTACCTCGCGCCATTGCGTCGGTCCGGCAACGATCAGCGCGGTGGCCGCGGCATCGGCAAAGGCGGCGTCGGGATGCACAACGGTGGCAGAGGCCATGTTGCTGACCGGTTTGGCGCTGCGCGGATCGATGATGTGAGCATAGCGCCGCCCGGCATATTGGTGGAATCGTTCGTAGTCACCGGAGGTGGCGACGGCTTCTTTACCACCGACATTAAGCCAGGCCACGGCGCCCTTGCGCTGTGGATGGCGTACAGCGATTCGCCAGGGCCGCCCCCCGGCATCGCCGATCACGGCAAGGTCTCCACCGGCGTTGATCAGGGCATGCTGGATGCCGGCATCCAGCAGCAGCTCGCGGGCGCGGTTGAGAGCAAAGCCCTTGGCATAGCCGCCCAGGTCAAGCGCAGCCTGTCGGTTACGACTACTGAGTACACCCTGTTGCAGCTTGAGGTCATCGGGGCTGGGAATCTGCTCACGCAGGGCGGCAATGGACAAATCATCCAGCGGTTTCCAGCCAACATCCGGGGTTCCGTGAAACCCCCAGGCGCCAATCATATTGCCAATGGTTGGATTGAACGCACCGCCGCTATCGCGGAACAGGGTACGGATCTGGCCGATCATTTGCTGGATATCATTATTGACCGCTATACCGTGGCCACTTGCCAGTGCCTGGTTGATGTCGCCCATCATGCCCGGTTTCCAGGGATGCCAGTCGTTATTCATCCGTTGCAGCGCGGCGGCGAGCCTGGACAGAACGTCTTTGGCGTGCCCACTGTCGTCTTCAGAAAGACTGACATCCACCAGGGTGCCAAACTGATACCACTGGCTGCGTTGCAGACGTGTAGATTTGGGTAACAGGCCAACAGCGATCGCCGCGCCCAGCGTTATGCCTGTTGTCAGAAAGGCTCTTCTTGATAATGCCATGTCACTTACCTCGCAATAATCTAAAAAATTCGTTGTTCAACCTAAAAACCGCAGTTGGGCAGGGTGGAGGGTGCGCTTGCGGTGGTGCAGGGCAAGGCGTAACGACGCGGAATAGTGCTTCTATTCCAAGGAGTTGCAACGCCGCCATGCGCCACCGCAAGCGTGCCATCCGCCCTGTAGCGTGAACTCACCCAATGGGTGAAAGCTATCCAGCAGCGATTCTCTTTAGAGTTCATGTCATTACCTAGTGTCCGGCAGAAAACTCGCTATTTTCGAGGGGCTATGACCCCGCCCGCCGTCGAATTCAGTCAATTGCCTGCATTTTTGGCCA
>JAHXHF010000188.1 GCA_025656895.1 gamma proteobacterium symbiont of Bathyaustriella thionipta | reverse complement strand
TTTATAAGTTATTTCTATCGGTAGCATGAGCATGCTTATGAATGGTTTTTGCCAAACAAGATTCTTAAAAAAACAGTGAAACTTCAGATAGTAAGTCTTAATCAAATGGTAGTAACAAGTTGGATAATATACAGCAAGGGGTACAGACCCGATACTGGCACAAAATATCAGAAGATCGCATTCAATGCGATCTGTGTCCGCGCTATTGCCATTTGAAGGAAGGCCAGCGCGGACTGTGCTTTGTACGCCAGAATATGGGCGGAAGCATACGGCTCATGACCTACGGGCGTTCCAGTGGTTTCTGTATTGATCCCATCGAGAAAAAACCTCTAAATCATTATTTGCCCGGTACGCCGGTACTGTCTTTCGGTACAGCGGGTTGCAATCTGGCGTGTAAATTTTGTCAGAACTGGGATATTAGCAAATCTCATGAGATGGATACCCTGGCCGCGCAGGCCGGACCGCATGATATTGCCCGTGCGGCTGCCCGCTATCAATGCCGCAGTGTGGCTTACACCTACAATGACCCGGTTATTTTTCACGAATATGCCATTGACGTAGCGCAAGCCTGCCATGAGCAGGGTATAGGTAACATTGCGGTAACCGCCGGCTATGTGTGCGCCGAGCCGCGAGCCGAGTTTTTTCAGTACATGGATGCGGCCAATATTGACCTGAAGGCCTTTAGTCAGCGCTTTTACAAAAAACTCTGTGGCGGCGATTTTCAGCCGGTACTGGAAACGCTGGAATATCTGCTCAAGGAAACCAGTGTGTGGACAGAGATTACCACCTTGCTCATTCCCGGCGAAAATGACAGTGATGCCGAGCTGGATCAACTCAGTAGCTGGATTGTGGATCACCTGGGGGTACAGGTGCCGCTGCATTTTTCGGCTTTCCATCCTTCCTGGAAAATGCTGGATTACCCATCGACCTCTGTGCAAAGTCTGCAGCGGGCCAGAGAAATCGCCATGCGCAACGGGCTGCGTTATGTTTATACCGGCAATGTTTACAATCCACAGGGTGACACTACTTTTTGTCATGTTTGTGGTGAGCCGGTTATTGAACGTAATGGCTACACACTGACCGGCTGGGCACTTGATTCATCGGCTCATTGCCGCCACTGTCACACTCCTCTGGCGGGAGTATTTGAGGCCACTGCGGGCGATTGGGGCAATCGGCGTCTGGCTATTGCAATCAATGAATAATGTCCTGTTTCAATCAAGTCGTAGTTTGTTATTTTTAAGGAGTTGGAAAAATGTCACTATCACGTCATGGAATTTCAGTCGGTATAGAGCGGCAGGAAAATGATATCTGGATGAGTCTGGCGGTGGCCGGCAAACTGACTCACGCTGACTATGAATTGTTTGTACCCATGCTGGAAGAGGCGATCAATCAGGTCAAACAACCACAAATCAAGGTTCTGGTCGATGCGCTTGAATTCGAGGGCTGGGAAATGCGTGCAGCCTGGGATGATTTCAAGCTGGGTTTGCAGCACGGCCGGCAATTTTCAAAGATCGCACTGCTTGGCAACAAGCCCTGGGAAAAGTTTGCGGCAAAACTGGCTCACTGGTTTATTGGTGGTGAGGCACGCTATTTTGAAAACACAGAGGAAGCCATTAGCTGGCTGAATGAATAGGATTAGCGGGCCTCTGGCAGAAAGTTGTCCATTATTATCCAGGCTGTTAATCGGGTTGGTTTCAACTCTCTGCCAGCTTGAGTGCTTCAAAATAGCGCGCGCGAAACATCAGGCGTTGTTGTGCGTCCGTATCAGCAAAGCCCAGGCGCCGGTGTAGAATATTGGCGCTGAGAAGCCCTTCGCCCGGTTTTAGGCGATATTGATAAACATAAGGGTTGTCGGGGTGCATCATTTTTTTTAATTCTTTCACCGCTTCCCGAACCAGTGGATCATCTTTCCAGACAATGTTTCTTTCCCGTGCCGAGTAACGCATATACAGTTGACCATCCTGAGGGCTGAGAAAAAACACCGGCCCGACGGTGGCGGAACGTATTTGTTCGCCGTTTTCTATATTGGCGGGAATGGTCAGCGCGTCTGGCTGTTCCAGAGCGCTGGCCAGTAGAGGCTTATGTTCACGCAACTGAATATATGCCATCTCATGATCCATGATCTGGTTATCGCCACCCTCGGCGGCATCCTGAACACAATAAAGTATCAGGCTATGAATGCGCTGACTGGCCGGATTGTAATAGCCATCTGTATGCCAGCTCAGAGGTTTATTGGAGTAGGGGATGTAAGCATTGCCACGACCATGATCAAAAACACGCAGGCTGCTGATCTGGTCGTCATCCGCGCACAGATTGCCATCCAGAGTGGTCAGGCCGAATTGCAGACCCAGTTCACGCAGGGTATTTTTATCGACAGCGGCCGGCTTGCGGGTACGAAAAATAACAAATCGATAGTGCTGCAGGGGGTATTGCAGAGATTTACGTTCATCAGCCGTCAGTTTGAGCGGATCGGCAATATCAATAAGAAACTGTTCCGGTCGGGCCGGTTGAGCAGCCAGTTTTGCATCACGCCATCTGCAATAAGGGGCTGAATCAGGGTTGCTACTTAATATAGATCGATGCATGAGACTGCCAATCAAAAATAAAAAAAATAATTAAGGATTCTGCTTATTGAAAAGGTAAGTCAGCCAGCAGAGCCGGGTACGCTACGTTTTTTTTACAGACAATAATAGGCAATATCCCATCAGGGATAGAGTGAAAGGCTCAAGCCCTCTCTTCGGTGGAATATTTGTTTGGCGGGAAATTGAGTAAATTAGCGCTCGTTAATTATCGAACAGTGTTAAAACCTGATTGGCAGGTGCAATTGCACTTTTCGGAATCGAGGCCTCTGGAGCACCCGGCGCGGGTAGCTTCATTGAAATAGCTTACAAACAGGAGAACGAGCGCGATGGCTATCAATAAGCATGACACTCCGATGTTGGATCAGCTGGAAACCGGTCCATGGCCGAGTTTTATTTCCGGCATCAAACGTCTGCGTGATGAACACCCCGAAGAACGTATCAACACAGTAACCAATGACCTGCTGGGTCAGTTGGAACATTCCTACGAAACTCGCAAGGGCTACTGGAAGGGTGGAACTGTATCCGTATACGGATACGGCGGCGGCATTATTCCTCGTTTCTCCGAAGTCTCCGAGGCTTTTCCGGTATCAAAAGAATTTCATACCCTGCGTGTACAGCCACCGGCAGGTAACCATTACTCTACAGCGATGTTGCGTCAAATGGCCGACAGCTGGGAAAAATATGGTTCAGGGCTGGTAACTTTTCATGGCCAGACCGGTAACATTATGTTTATCGGTATCGACACCGATAACGTCCAGCATTTCTTTGATGAAATCAATGATTATGGCTGGGATCTGGGTGGCGCAGGCCCATGCGTACGTACTGCTATGTCCTGTGTGGGCGCGGCGCGTTGCGAAATGTCCTGCACCAATGAGCAGAAAGCTCATCGCCTGCTGGTCAACAACTTTACCGATGACGTGCATCGTCCGGCATTGCCTTACAAGTTCAAGTTCAAAATTTCAGGTTGTCCTAACGATTGCCAGAATGCGATTGAACGTGCCGACATGGCTGTAATTGGTACCTGGCGTGATGACATGGTTGTTAACCAGGACGAAGTTAAAGCGTTTGTGGCCAAAAAAGGTCGCACTTACATGTTTGATAATGTAATCAGTCGCTGCCCGACTCAATCATTGAGCCTGAATGATGACGATACTCTGGAAGTAGACAATAAAAACTGCGTACGCTGCATGCATTGTCTGAATGTTATGCCGAAAGCATTGCATCCCGGATCAGATCGTGGTGTCAGCATCCTTTTCGGTGGTAAGCGTACTCTGAAGATCGGTGATTTGATGGGTACCGTAATCATACCTTTCAAAAAGCTTGAAACCGAAGAAGACTGGGAAAGCATCGTTGAACTGGCAGAAGAAGTTATCGACTTCTGGGCGGAAAATGGTCTTGAGCACGAACGCTGCGGTGAAATGATCGAGCGTATCGGTCTGGCTAACTTTCTGGAAGGTATTGGAATTGACCCGGATCCGAATATGGTTGCTGAGCCTCGTCAATGTTCCTACGTCCGTATGGATGATTGGGATGATGCGGCCGAGGAATGGTTTGATCGTCAGGCTGAAGCCTGATACTGGATCAGAAGTAACTCGAAATAACAATGAATTTTCCTGGGGGATCGGCCTGAAAAGGCTGACCTCAGGAGTAAACTTTAGCTAAATCTGGAGAGTTTAAGATGGCTGACATGCGTGAACCCATTGAAACAGGTTGTCCTGATCCGTTTCAGTATATGCATCCGGTAATGCGCCGTAACTTTGGACTGTGGGCATACCATGAACATCCTCGTCCCGGCGTACTGAAACATATTGCCAAAAACGGCGATGAAGTATGGACTATTCGTGTTGGTACTCAGCGTATCCTCGATGTGTTCACACTGCGTACACTGTGTGATATTGATGATCAATATGGCGAAGGATATGTTCATTTCACCATTCGTTCCAACCTGGAATACATGGTAACCGATGAATCCAAAGTAGAGCCTTTGATTAAAGCGGTTGAAGATGCAGGATTTATCGTGGGTGGTACACAGAACTCTGTCACCATGTTGTCCCATACCCAGGGCTGGTTACATTGCGATATTCCCGGTACAGACGCATCCGGCGTGGTTAAATCCATGATGGATGAGCTTATCGATGAATTCCGTAATGCAGATATGCCTAACCGCGTACACATCACTACTTCATGCTGCCAGATCAATTGCGGTGGTCAGGGTGATATCGCGATTAACGTTCAGCATACCAAACCACCCAAGATTAACCATGATCTGGTTGCCAATGTATGTGAACGCCCAACTGTGGTAGCACGATGCCCGGTAGCGGCCATTCGTCCTGCTATGGTGAACGGCAAACCTTCACTGGAAGTAGATGAAAAGAAATGCATCTGCTGCGGTGCCTGTTTCCCGCCTTGTCCTCCTATGCAGATCAACGATGCGGAACATTCCAAACTGGCAATCTGGGTGGGTGGTAATCACTCGAATGCACGTGGCAAACCGACCTTTCAACGTCTGGTAGCGGCCGGTATTCCAAATAATCCACCTCGCTGGCCTGAAGCAACCGCTATTGTTAAGCGCATATTGGCTGCTTACAAAGAAGGCGCGCGTGATTGGGAACGTATTAACGAATGGGTAGAACGTATCGGTTGGCCGCGTTTCTTTGAAGTGGTTGAACTGCCATTTACCAAGTATCACATTGATAACTGGCGTGGTGCCCGTCGTAGCCTGAACTCTTCGACCCACATTCGCTTCTAAACCTGATTTGTTGAAATAAACCAGATATTTAAGGACGTTTATGAAACTCGCTATTCAAATCAATGAAGGCCCTTACCAACATGAGGCCAGTGATTCAGCCTACTTGTTTACCAAGGCGGCTCTTCAGGCAGGGCATGAGATCAGTCGTGTCTTCTTTTATCACGATGGTGTTAACAACGGCACTAACTTGACAACACCTCCACAGGATGACCGCAATATTGTCAAACGCTGGAGTGAATTGGCGACAGAAAATGAACTGGATCTGGTGATCTGCGTTGCTGCGGCTCAACGCCGTGGCATCGTTGATCAGGGCGAAATGGAACGAAACGGAAAATCTGCACAAAATGTTGCTGATGGCTTTCGTATCTCAGGTTTGGGCCAACTGGTTGAAGCAGCGATTGAAGCTGATCGACTGGTTGTGTTTGGCGATTAACAGGGAGCTGACTGATGGCAACAATTAAGAAATTCATGTATGTCAATCGCAAGGCACCCTATGGAACGGTGTACGCGCTTGAATCATTGGAAGTGGTACTCATCGGCGCGGCTTTTGACCAGGATGTTTCACTGGCATTTGTAGATGACGGTGTGTATCAAATCATGAAGGGCCAGGATACCTCTGGTATCGAAGTGAAAAACTTCTCGCCGATTTATTCCGCACTGGGTGACTATGAAGTAACCAAGCTGTACGTTGAGAAAGAGTCCATGGAAGAAAGAGGCCTGACTCTGGATGATTTGATGCCGCTGGTTTACGAAGATGAAGATGATGACTGGGCCGAAAAGGATTCCATTACTGTGGTAAGTCGTGCAGAGATGGCTGAATTGCTGGAACAGCAAGACGTACTGTTTAACTTCTAATTTAGGGCTTGTGATATGAGTACGTTACATACAGTAAATAAATCACCGTTTGAAAAAAACTCAATGAGCAGCTGCTTGTCGCATTCAGTAGCTGACAGCGCCATTCTTATGATTGAAGATGGTGTTTACGGTGCTATTAAAAATACATCCATAGCGGGTGATATTGATAGTGCGGTAAAAGAAAAGTCAATTTATGTACTCGGGCCTGATTTGAAGGCTCGCGGTCTGAATGAAGATCAACTGATCGATGGCATTTCTGTTGTTGATTATGCTGGGTTTGTAGAATTGGTTTGCGCTAACGATAAAGTTCAGAACTGGCTGTAAGTCGGTTTAAAAGCGTATTTGTGTTCAATTGATATAGTGGAGAAATGATATGGCACTAGTTGTCGATGGTAAAGAGTTTGAAACTGATGAAGAAGGCTATCTGGCCAACATCAACGATTGGGTAGAAGGTGTTGCTACCGCCATGTCTGCTGAAGATGAGCTTGAGCTGACTGATGAGCATTGGGATATCATCCGGTTCCTGCGTGAATACTATGAAGAGTACCAGATTGCTCCAGCGGTACGCATACTGACTAAAGCAGTAGCCAAGCGTATGGGTAAAGAAAAAGGTAACAGCAAATATCTTTATTCTTTGTTTCCTTATGGTCCTGGTAAACAGGCCTGCCGTTATGCAGGACTGCCAAAACCAACTGGCTGCGTTTAATCGTTAGCTTTTTTCGGGCGGCGCCTGGCGCCGCCCTCTGATCAATTTTTAGGATAACGGAAGCATGTCGTTTCTGACAGTTACATACGCATTGATATTTTACGCGGCAACCGCATTGCTTATTGGCGGTTTGGCCTGGCGTATCACTTTGTTTGCTAAAGCACCTGCGCCGTTGAAAATTCCTACAACGCCTGCGCCAACCACCCAGACCGGGGTTGTGCTGCGCATGTTTCGGGAAGTTGTCTTCTTCGAAAGCTTATTTAAATCAACCAAGTGGACCTGGTTGTTCGGCTGGATGTTCCACATCGGGCTGCTGCTGGTTTTATTGCGTCATTCTCGCTATTTCATCAATCCTGACTGGTTCTGGGTTCCTCATATATTTTGGGAACTGGTAGAGCTGGTGCAGCCATTCGGTATTTATGCCGGCTTTGTAATGGTAGCCGGTTTAGCCGGACTCTGGTCAAGAAGAATACTGGTAGATCGGGTGCGCTACATTTCGGCTTTATCCGACCATCTGATGCTGTTACTGATTATCCTGATTGGCTTGTCCGGTCTGACCATGAAATTTATTGCGCACACCGACATTATTTCAGTAAAAGCCTTTTTTATTGGTTTGATTACTTTTAACTGGCAGGCTATACCCACAGATTTTATCTTTCTGCTGCATATTTCACTAGTAGCAACGCTGATGGCTATTTTCCCCTACAGCAAGCTGTTACATGCTCCCGGTATATTTTTTAGCCCGACACGTAATCAGGTTGATAATCCACGTGAGCGCAGACACTTGTCCGAATGGGCCAAGCGTCTTGAACAATAACGTTCTTCTTTGCCGGATTAAATTGAGTTAGACACATGGCCAAAGCTAATTTTGAAGTACCTGAACTGAAGGATTTCATTGAAATACCGGTGGTTACACCGGACACAATGAGTCATTCCAAGCCTTATATGGCTAAACCGGAATTTCAGATTGAACTCGGTTTTCCGGGAGAGTTGCCAGAAGACTGGAAAGACCAGGCTTTGGATGCAATGGGAGATCTACTGGGCAAGTATCGCTCATTACAAGTCTATCTTGACTCCTGCGTAAAATGCGGTGCCTGTACAGACAAGTGTCATTACTATATCGGTACCAAAGATCCTAAAAACATGCCGGTCGCGCGCCAGGACTTGTTGCGTAAGGTGTATCGACGTTATTTTACTTTTGCCGGAAAATTCTTCGGTAAACTGGGTATTCCGGAAGTTGTGGGTGCGGCAGATTTTACCAAAGATGTCCTGGATGACTGGTACAGCTATTTCCACCAGTGCTCTCAATGTCGACGTTGCTCGGTTTTTTGTCCATACGGCATTGATACCGCAGAAATATCAATGGCCGCCCGCGAGATTATGGATCGTATCGGCATTGGCCAGAAATACTGTAATGAAATTCTAGGCAAGGTTTACAAAATTGGTAATAACCTGGGGCTGCCTGAACGTGCATTGGCCGATACGCTGGAAGGTCTGGAAGAAGATATTGAAGATGAAACTGGTGTAAAAGTTCGACTGCCTCTGGATGAAAAGGGTGCCGATATTTTACTGGTGACACCTTCGGCTGATTTTTTTGCTGAGCCTCATGTCGATGGTTTGATGGGCTATGCCAAAGTGTTTCACGAAGCCGGTGCAAGCTGGACATTAAGTTCAAAAGCCTCGGAAGCCGGTAATTTTGGTATGTTTATTGGCAGCTATGAAAACATGCGACGTGCTTCCATGCGTATTCGGGAAGCCGCATTGGAATTAGGTGTCAAGCGCATTATATTCGGTGAATGCGGTCATGCCTGGCGTGTGGCCTACAGCTTTCTAAATACACTGGTCGGGCCTTTTGACTTTCTTGATCCCAAATATCCTGTACCTCAGCATATTCTGGAGTACACCTGGAATGAAATGAAGAAAGGTACTCTGAACATAGATAAATCCTTGAATGATGACATGGTGCTAACCTTTCATGATTCCTGCAATGTGGCTCGTGCCTCCCGTATGGGTGACAAGCCGGGCGGTCAGTTTGAGATTCCACGCAATGTTATTAAGGCCGTGTGCAATAATTTTGTAGATATGGACCCGTCAACCACGCGTGAAAAAACTTTTTGCTGTGGTGGTGGAGGTGGTCTTCTGACCGATGATCTGATGGAGATTCGGGTTAAAGGTGCACTGCCAAGAATGACCGCTTTACACAATGTTATAAAAGATAACGGCGTAACCCATATGGCTGCAATCTGCGCCATTTGCAAAAGCCAGTTTACAAAAGTATTACCTTACTACGGTATGGGTATGGATCAGATTGTCAGTGTGCATCAACTGGTGAGCAGTGCAATGATTCTCACCGGTCAAAACACCGATGATGACGAAGACGAGTAAAAACTTTAATCAGTAATCCGCTTGAGTCGGATTAATCACACGAATTATTTTCTAGACGGTTTAAGGAGAATTTGAATGGCAACTCCTAGTAGTGAAATGGACAGTAAGTTAACTTTTCGCAAGTTTAATGATGGTGATCATACCTGGGGAAGCATGCACGATAAGATCTTCGTAGAAGATACTTCGTATAAATGCCCGACTTATGTTCATAAAACCCCACCTTGTCAGGGTAGTTGTCCGTCTGGTGAGGATATTCGTGGCTGGTTGTCGATTGTACGTGGTCAGGAACATCCACCTGAAGGCGTTGATTGGCAGGAATACGCTTTCCGCCGTTCTACCGAGGCCAACCCTTTTCCTTCTATGATGGGGCGTGTTTGTCCGGCTCCCTGTCAGGATGGTTGTAACCGTAATGATGTTGAAGACTTTGTCGGCATCAACTCGGTTGAGCAGTTTATTGGTGATACAGCCATTGAAAACGGCTATCAGTTTGAATCAGGTAGTGATACCGGCAAACGTGTGGCTATTATTGGTGGTGGACCGGGTGGTATGGCTGCGGCCTATCAGCTTCGTCGCAAAGGTCATGGCGTAACTATCTATGATGATAACGAATTCCTTGGCGGCATGATGCGTTATGGTATTCCCGGCTATCGTACTCCTCGTGATGTACTGGATTCCGAGATCAAACGTATTATTGATATGGGTGTTGAGACCCGTATGAAAACCCGTGTCGGCAAAGATGTCAGCATGGATGAAGTAGAGAAAGAATTTGATGCGGTAGTTTGGGCATTAGGTTGTCAGTCCGGTCGTGGCTTGCCGGTTGAAGGCTGGGAAGGTACTCCTAACTGCGTATCCGGTGTTGCTTTCCTCAAGGCCTTTAATGAAGGCCGTATGCAGGTGACTGCTGATCGTGTTGTCTGTGTAGGTGGTGGTGATACCTCTATCGACGTAGTTTCGGTTGCCAGACGTCTGGGTAATATTCAAAACGAAAATCCGAGTGATCGTCCGGAACTGGTTGTTAATGATGGCTTTGTTGCACATGATGCAGCTATAACCGCAGCGCGCCAGGGTTCGGATGTTACCTTGACCTCATTGTTCCCAACCGAGCAAATGACGGCTGCCGAACACGAAGTGCATGACGCATTAACCGAAGGTGTAACTATTCTTGATGCCGTTATGCCGGTTGCTCTGACTAAAGATGATGACGGCCGTGCTACCGGTCTGGTTATTGCCGATTGTAAAATGGACGGTGCCCGTCCGGTTCCTGTTGAAGGAACTGAACGCACTCTGGAAGCTGATCTTATCGTTTCTGCCATTGGGCAGGGCGGTGAACTGTCAGGACTGGAGTCACTGGATAACGGTCGTGGACTGATTGATGCTGATAAATTTTATCAGGTTCCTGGCAAAGCCGGCCATTTCGTTGTAGGTGATATTGTTCGTCCTCATTTATTGACAACCGCGATCGGTCAGGCTTCCATTGCCGCTGATAGTATTGATCATTATCTGAAACATGAAGAGCAGAAGCGTCGTCCCAAGGTTGATGTACATCACTTTGACCTGGAAGAAAAACTGGAAGAAGCCCATCTGGCTCCTGAGCATTATGATCCGCATGCAGCGGGTGACTTGCGCGGTACGGCTACCGAGCGTAGCGGTGCATCATTTGCTATTCACAATTACGAAAACCGGGCCATGCAGGAAGTTATTTCTGCAGATGAATTGTTCCTGGGACACTTTGAATATACTCCACGCGTAAAACGTGATGAAGAGGTTCCTGATTCTGCCGAAGTTCTTGGACATTTCAAGGAACGCCTGATTGGTCTGAAAGAAGATCAGGCGCAGGAAGAATCCAAACGCTGCATGAGTTGTGGTTTGTGTTTTGAATGTGATAACTGCGTCATTTTCTGTCCTCAGGATGCGGTTTATCGGGTCAAGAAAAACGAAGCTACCACCGGACGTTATGTTGCGACCGATTACACCCGTTGTATTGGTTGCCATATTTGTTCAGACGTTTGCCCGACCGGTTATATTAAAATGGGGCTGGGGGAATAAATCCCGATGAAGCTTTTCATGCTTAAACTAATGGCCAGCACAGTGCTTGTATTCACCGTTTTATCGGGTACTGTGCTGGCAGATGAAGATGCGGCTTCTCGCAGTCGTGGCTACAAAGCAGATAAACTGGAGGCTTGTGTAGAGCCGACTGAATTTATGCGTCGTAACCACATGGAGCTCATCTTGCACCAGCGTAATCTGACCGTGCATGAGGGCATTCGTATCAAGGATGACAGCCTGGCCAATTGTGTCGATTGCCATGCATCCAGAGATGCTCAGGGTAAAGCCATTGCAGTTAATGAAGAAGGCCAGTTTTGCGAGCGTTGTCATGAGCAGGCTGCTGTTCACCTGGACTGTTTTCAATGTCATGCAACCATACCTGACTCAGATATCCCGAATGATTCCAATTGGCATTGACCATAGGTGTGCAAATGGCTGATAAAAACAATTTACTAGCAAACAAGGCACGTCGATCTTTTCTTGGAAAAGCGGCGGCAGCGGCGTCCTTGACGGTGGCTCCGGGTGTCGTGCTGCAATCTATTGCTGCTGTTAAATCAGGCACAGAGGGTGTCAGCGATAATACCCGATGGGGTATGTTGATTGATACTTCCAAGTGTGCGGATGGCTGTGATGCCTGCGTAACTGCCTGTGCTTCTGAAAACGGCTTGCCGGTCCATGAGCGTCCTAAATCTGATCCGGTCTGGATTCGTAAAGTCAAGCTGAAAGACAATCTCACCGACAGTGTCACCACTCTGCCCATGATGTGTCAACATTGTGAAAAACCGCCTTGTGCCGATGTCTGTCCCACGGGTGCCTCTTTCCGTCGTGCTGATGGCATCGTGATGGTGGATCGGCATATTTGCATTGGTTGTCGCTATTGCATGATGGCTTGTCCCTATAAAGCACGTTCTTTTATCCATGAAGAAATTGTACTTAAGCCAACACATACTCCTCGTGGAAAAGGTTGTGTTGAAAGTTGTAACTTCTGTGTGCATCGTCTGGATTCAGGCAATGAAACAACAGCCTGTCAGGAAGCCTGCCAGAAAGAAGGCCATAACGCGATTATCTTTGGTGACTTGAAAGATTCCAGTAGTGAAGTCAGTCAAGCCCTGAGAAACCTGCCTAGCCGTGAAATTCGAGCCGATCTGCAACTTAACACCGGTGTTCGTTACAAAGACATCTAACTGGGTCTTGTCAGTATGAAAAAAATACATTTTTTAGAATGGGGTCTTAATAGTCCAAGGTACTGGGGAATATTAGCTGTTCTTGCTGCTATTGCCGGTATTGGTGGTCTTTCCGCACTCTATATGGAACATAATGGTCACTGGGTGACGGGCATGAGCAACCAGGTTGTCTGGGGCATGCCGCATATATTTGCAATTTTCCTGATTGTGGCGGCTTCCGGTGCGCTTAATGTGGCTTCTATTGCTTCTGTTTTTGGTAAGACGCCTTATAAACCCCTGGCGCGACTGTCTGCTGTGTTTGCGGTTACCTTGTTGATTGGCGGTCTGTTGGTACTGGTACTTGATCTGGGGCGTCCTGATCGTCTTATCGTCGCCATGACCACTTATAACTTCAAATCAATTTTTGCCTGGAATATATTGCTCTATACCGGTTTTATGGTGATAGTAATTGTCTATCTGTTTACCATGATGGAACGCAAGGCGCAGCAATATAACAAAGCCGCCGGTACTTTTGCTTTTATCTGGCGTTTGACACTGACAACAGGTACCGGTTCTATCTTCGGTTTTATTGTTGCCCGTCAGGCCTTTGACGCCGCCATTATGGCTCCCATGTTTGTCATTATGTCATTCAGCTTCGGTCTGGCCTGCTTTCTGCTTTTACTGATGTATGTTTATCGTGCAGATGGTCGTGAACTGGGTGATTCGGTTGTGCTCCGTCTGAAAAATCTGCTGGGTGTTTTCGTGGCCTCTGTTTTCTATTTTACACTGGCTTATCACCTGACTAATTTATACGCTACTGAAAACCATTCGCTTGAACGTTTTATCTTGCTGGATGGTGGTGTATATACCAATATTTTCTGGATCGGACAGATTTTTCTGGGTACTCTGGTTCCTCTGGGCATTCTGTATCATCCCTCTTTGGGAAAAATGAGAAACTGGATTGCTATTTCCTGTGGTCTGGTTGTGTTGGGTGCTTTCAGTCAGCTTTATGTCATTATCATCGGTGGCCAGGCTTTCCCCATGCAGATGTTCCCGGGCAAAACTATTATTGAATCCGGCTTTTATGATGGTGTAAACGGTATGGCCGCCAGCTATGCTCCTACTTTAGCCGAAACACTGCTGGGTATTGGCGGTGTTTCTGTGGCTGTTTTAATGGCACTGGTTGTGATTCGTATGTTGCCGATTCTGCCTATATCACTGGCAGACAAGGATGTTGATCCGCATGCTTCCTGATTATCCGATAAAATAATCAATGAAATACGCGGAGCCTGTGCTCCGCGTTTTTCGTTTTGAAACATAATGTCAGCCCGTCTCTACATCTCCGCCGCTCACAAGTCTTCAGGAAAGACGACCATCAGTCTTGGCTTAAGCCGGGCCTTATCACAAAGGCTTTCACTGCAGACATTCAAGAAAGGCCCTGATTACATAGATCCTTTGTGGTTAAGTCAGGCAACCGCTAAACCTTGTTTTAATCTGGATTTTTATACTCAGTCGGCTGCTGAAATTCAACAGTTGTTCCAGCTCAAGGGGAAGCCGGCGGATTTGTGCCTGATTGAAGGTAACAAAGGTCTATACGATGGTCTTGATATTGATGGTGCCAACAGTAATGCGGCATTAGCCGAGCTGTTGACCACCCCGGTTATTCTGGTTATCGATACTTCCGGTATGACTCGTGGCCTGGCCCCTTTGTTGCTGGGTTATCTGGACTTCGCCAATAATATTGACATAGCGGGCGTCATTCTTAATAAGGTAGCCAGTGATCGTCATGAAACCAAATTGCGCGAGGTTATCGAGCATTATTGTCACTTGCCTGTACTCGGAGCCATTCGTAAAGACAGCCGTCTTGAAATTTCTGAACGACATCTGGGGCTGGTGCCCAGCAATGAAAGCAAACGCTCTGAACAACATATTCAGTTAATCAGTGAAATTGTGGCGCAACAGGTTGATCTGGAACGTATCGTTCAAATAGCCCGGGCTGCCAGGCCATTGCCTGTCTTTGAAGTAGCGGCCTCTGGTGCAGTAAGCGGTTCATTAAGAATTGGGATAGTACGGGATGAAGCCTTCGGATTTTACTATGCCGATGACCTGGAGCGGTTTCAGCAGCAGGGTGTCGAACTGGTTTTCTTCAGTTGCGTGCATGATGCAGAAATCCCATCTGTTGATGCGCTTTTTCTCGGTGGAGGCTTTCCAGAGACATCCATGCAGGCATTATCCGCTAATGCATCCATGCTTCAGAGTATGCGTGATTTTGTTGCCAGTGGAAAAGCGGTGTATGCCGAATGCGGTGGTTTGATGTACCTGTGCCGCCAAATCAGCTGGCAGGGTGAATCTTTACCCATGGCTGCTGTAATTCCAGCGGATGCGCAAATGCACGAGCGTCCGCAGGGGCGGGGATATGTACGCCTACAGCCTAGCGGGAACTTTCCCTGGCCCGTTGCGGCTCAGGTATTGCCTGATACAACTGTTCAGGCGCATGAATTTCATTATTCCAGTCTGGAAAATATTGACCCATCCCTGCAATATGCATGGAAAATGCAGAGAGGACATGGGATAAATGGTCAGTTTGACGGTATAATCCTGCACAATGTGTTTGCCAGCTACAGTCATTTGCGTGCCAATGATGCTTTTGACTGGGTAGCCGGCTTTGTTCAGTTTGCCCGCCAATGCCGTGATACGGCCCTGGCGAACCAGATCAGGGAAAATACCAATGTTTAAAGTGACAGCCAATGCAGCCACGCAGGTCCGAAAAGCCGCCGAACAGGGAGGAATGACCGGTTTGGCACTGAGACTGGCTACTGCCAGCACTGCTCAGGGTGAAATTGATTATCGAATGGGCTTTGATGAAGTGTCTGAAGAAGATATACAGTTCTCCAGCGAAGGCATTGAAGTCATTATGGCACCGGAAGATGTGCCGGTACTGGATGATATAACGCTCGACTTTGTACAGTTGGACGATGGTGACTTCCAGTTTGTTTTTTTGAACAATGACTGAGTCATTTTTTCGGTCTTTTTGATTGCCGATGTCGTTAACGCCTGAAGATACACTGCGTATTAATGTGCTGTTAGCCAATAAACCGCTGGCATTGCGTATTGATGAATCCAGAATGCAATTGCTGGCCCTGATGGCTGATGATGAAATCTGTGTGCCGCTCAATCCGGACTGTCGTGATGAGGTCTATGTCCGCAAACTGCGGGAACTGATATCCGGCCATGTACTGGGTTCTCCGGGCGGCTATCCCATCTATCTCAAACGCTGGACACGTATGGGGCAAATGCGTGATGAAAGCCTGCAAGAGTTACTGCTACTGGCCGAGCCGGAGGCGGTAATGGCGGTCGTTTGCGCGGCCGGTTTAACCGATGAACTGGCTCGCCGTGCCTGGTGGTCGGTAGAAAATGCCGAACATGCCCGTCGTATGCTGAAAAACCGGCAAGTGGTTGATGGCGAGATGGGCTCCATACTGGCCGATTATCTAATGGAATATCTGCCATTTGAGAGCGAAGCCGAAAATATCATGGAAGATGTCAGGCTGATTCTTCAAAAGGGCTTGATTCCGGCTGAAAAACGACTTGATTTGTGGGAAAAATCATCTAGAAAAACAGCCTATTACATCGGATTTTTATTGTCAGATCCGAATAATCTGCCCATGCAAAAAGCCGAGTCTTCACTATGGCAGCCTTGCGCCGATTTACTGCAACAGGTTGCCCTGGAAAAAAACCAGACTGCACAGGTATTATTACGCGCACTGAGTGCCGAAGGACAGGCTTTTATCTCCACCTGTCAACTGGTTCTGAAAAAACCGGCAATCAGGAAGTGGTT
>JAHXHF010000251.1:8734-16644 GCA_025656895.1 gamma proteobacterium symbiont of Bathyaustriella thionipta | reverse complement strand
GGGTCGCCAGTTGCGCAATTAAAAAAGTAAAAATAACGCTAAAATCGTGTCAAGCACTTTTTTGTGTTATTTTCGCTGAGTAGTTACGTTATGAGATAGATAAGATTGAGCATAGGGATATATTATTTGGCAGTTTCATGGCCGCATGTAGTTAAGGAGATGAACTTGTCAGAAAGGCTGGCTCATATGTTGATTCTTAAGCTGCTGGGCAGGCTGAAGACAACAGTCTCCTGTTTACCATTATCTTCATGTACATGATTAGCCCCTTCCTGGCGCAGTCTTGCCAACACCTGTTCTACAAGCGTTTCTGGAGCTGAGGCACCTGCAGTTACACCGATACGGCTTTTCGTCAGCCATTCCGTTTTAATATCATCCGGACCGTCAATCAGATAGGCCTGGGTGCCGCACTGGCGGGCGAGTTCTCTCAAGCGGTTGGAGTTGGAACTGTTGGGTGAACCCACAACCAGTACCAGGTCGGTTTCTGCGGCCAGTCTTTTAACCGCATCTTGTCGGTTTTGTGTGGCGTAGCAGATATCGCTTTTACGCGGTCCCTGAATTTGCGGGTAGCGTAGTTGCAGGGCTTCGATGACGCGTCTGGTATCGTCCAGTGACAGGGTGGTTTGAGTAACGTAGGCGAGGCATTGAGGATTGCTGACCTGGAGTGCTGCAATATCTTCGATGGTTTCAACCAGATAGATGCCACCATCCGCATAGTGGCTGGTATATTGCCCCATGGTGCCTTCCACTTCGGGATGGCCGCGATGACCGATGAGGATGACTTCCTGGTGATCACGCGCATGGCGGGCTACTTCAAGATGTACCTTGGTGACCAGTGGGCAGGTGGCATCAAATACTTTGAGTTGGCGTTGTTCCGCTTCCTGGCGAACACTTTGCGCTACGCCGTGAGCACTGAAAATGACGGTTTCACCCTGCGGGACTTCTGCCAGTTCATCGACAAACACGGCGCCTCGTTCCCGCAGGCTTTCCACCACGAAGCGATTATGCACCACTTCATGGCGCACATAGATGGGCGCGCCAAATTGCTGCAGGGCTTGTTCCACAATTTCAATAGCGCGGTCTACGCCGGCGCAAAAACCTCTGGGGTTGGCCAGTGTAACCTGCATCAGGCAGACTCCTTGTCAGGTGCGGGTTCGATACTTACTATGTACGTTTCCAGATGCAGGGGTACGCCCGCCAGTGGATGATTGAAGTCCACTTCAACCTGTTCTGTTTCAATTTTTTTAATAGTGCCCGCTGTTTGTTCGCCGGAAGGCGTGTCGAACTGAATAACCAGGCCGCTTTCAAGCGGCATGTCGGCGGGAAAATCACTGCGTAACAGGCTGTGTACAAGACTGGCATCATGCGCGCCAAAGGCCTGCTCCGGCATCAGTTCCAGTTTCTCGCGATCACCCGCAGACAGGCCATACAGTGCCATTTCCAGACCGGCTGACAATGTGCCATCACCCAGCCTGAATTGCAGCGGTTCTTCCTCAAAGGTGGACAGGGCGGTATCTCCGTTGGCAAAACGCAGGGCCAGGTGCAGGCTTACCCGGCTGCCCGGCTGGATGCGTGTGGGAGTGTCATTGCGGCTCATGTTAAATGGTCATGCGCCAGTTGTTCCAGTAGCGGCAGTTTCAGGCCGTAATTGTGCGCGTGTTGCAAAGCCCGGCGCAGGCGTTGGGGGGGCGCTGCGCCCCATACATTTATGTTGCGGGTCACCATCAACGGCACTTTGCAGTGCCAGCAGCAGTCTTTCTTCACTGAAGATCTGTCCTGTCATGGCTTGTTGCAACTGGATGATTTCAGCGGCTACCGAGCGCGCCAGTGATGGATGATCCCGCCACAGTGCCGCCACATCGCCAGCGGTGCGTAATCCGCAAATATTGCTGCTGAGAATATAAAGGTTCTTCAAGACCAGTTCGAATAACAGTTGTTCTTCATTAGTTAGAATGCGTGTGGGAATATCAACAGCTGCCAGTGCGTCGGCCAGTTGTTTTGCGTGTGGGCCGAATACAGGCGAGGGAATGATCACCTGGCTGTCCATGCCTTTCTTTTTTTCAAACCAGACAGAAATGACGCTGGGCTGTTGGATATCAGCCGCTTTCCAGTCATCCGGTAATAGTTCATTTTGTAGCAGACAGACACGATCCCGCAGGCTGTCAGGAACCTGTCGAAGGACATCGCTCATGGCCTCTTCACCCACCGCAATCAACAGCAGTTCGGCGCTAGCCAGATCCTGGGCGTCCAGTTCATCGAAAGACTGTTGACGCGTAACCGGAATGACGCGGTATCCACAGCGCAGAAAGCCGCGCGCAAAAACACTGCCAATTTCTCCCATTCCAACGATGATAACGGTTTTCATTTTGTTATAGCTCTCCGGCCTGCCAAACTACATCAGGGCAATTATTATACTGATTGATGGCGCGCGCCAGCACAAACAGATAATCGGACAGACGGTTGATAAACGGCAGAAGCGCATGGATGGACGGGCCGGTTTCCAGGGTCTCGACCAGCAAGCGTTCCAGCCGTCGGCACAGGGTACGTGCCAGATGACACTGTGCCGCGCAGGTCGAACCACCCGGCAGAATAAATTGTTTCAGTGGTGGCAGTTGAGAGCTGATCCGGTCTATCCATTGTTCCACTAGTTGCGTTAACGCTTCGGCTTGCACAAAGGCTTGCTGCATGGCCAGGCTGGCGCCGGCATCAAAAAGCCTTTGTTGTAGCAGGAACAGTTGCTGGTCATATTCATCAGGCGGTTGGTGGCTGCGCACAAGGCCGATACAGGCATTCAGTTCGTCCAGGCTTCCCAATAATTGAATGTCCGGGTCAGATTTACTGACACGTAAACCGTTGCCGAGACCGGTTTGGCCCTTGTCACCACTGCGGGTATAGATTCTTGTCATGGTTGTGCGTACGGTAAGGATTTGGCATGACAATAACACAGCTCAAGTATAAACTGCCTTGCATGATGAGAATAATCACTTTGTTTTGTCTGCTACTGGTGTTTTCGGGCTGTGTTTTTGTAACACCGGCACAGGCTCCGCTGGTACGTAAAGAGCAGGTTCATCCGTTCGGCGCGACCACTATCGCTTTCAGCCCGAATGGAGAATACCTGGCTTCCGGCGGCCAGTTTGGTGAAGTAATCGTCTGGAAAATGCCGCAGCTGGAAAAAATAACCGAATGGGTTCCGCATCGGGGTTCCCAGGTACGCGCCTTGCAGTGGGTGGATAATCAGCGTTTGCTAAGCGCCGGAGAAGAAGGCGCGCTGGTACTGCATGATGTGAAACAGGGAGAAATAGCCCGTTTACAACAGCAGGGTGAACAGACGGCATTGGGCTGGAATGCCGCAGAGCAATTACTTTACAGCGGCAACCGGCAAGGTGAGCTAAAAGCACGCATGCTTAAACCCGACTGGCCACTGGTAGCGCAAAAAACATGGCCGGCCGCTATTACCGCGTTGGATGTGAGCCGTAACGGTCAGCTGGCAGTCGCCACCGATGATGATCAGGTGTATCTGCTGCCATCAGACCTGCATAGCCAACAGCAACTGCCCTCGGCCGGGCAAACCGTGTGGACATTAAGTTTCTCGCCGGATGCTTCCAGCCTGATGGGCGGTACCTGGTTCCATGTGGCGCGCTGGGATGTGGACAGTGGCAAACTGCAAGTGCTGGATACAGAGCATAGTGGACAGGTGATTTCACTGGCATGGGCGCCCGATGGCGGTCATTACGCGACCATTGGCCGCAATACAGATGCACAGGTACGCTGGACCAACAGCAAGACCGGTACCGTAGACAGGCGTATGAGCGCGCATGCCTTGTGCGGTTATGCGGTGCGTGTCAGTCCCGACGGACACTATCTGGCAACCTCATCGGAAGATGAAAGCATACGTTTGTATGATCTGGCCGCACCTTACAAACCTGTAGTGATTCAACCCTGAAATATGAATTTTGCCGGGCAATTCTTAATGCTGAAGTGGCCTGCGCCAAACTTTTTCTTTCTGCTGCTGCCTGCTTTTCTGACAGCCTGCGTTAGCAACGCACCCCGCCAGCCCGCCAATATTATTCTGGATGATGTGCACAATCAGGGGCGTGAGGTGGAATTCAGCGCGGATTCCCGCTATCTGGCTTCTGCCGGCAGTGAAGGCCTGTTGGTGTTATGGCAACTGCAACCACAGGTGCATCAACAAGCCTCCTGGAAGGCGCATGAAAATGAAATCACCGGCCTGTTATTTGTCGATGGTTCAGCAGTCATCAGTACGTCACTGGATGGCAGGATTAAAAAATGGTCATACAAGGGTGCTTTGCTGCACAGTGAAGACGTCGGCTCGGAAATTACCAATCTGTTGCGCGATAAAGCCACGCGCAGCTTTGTAATCAGTCTGCGTGACGGGCGGGTGCAACAACGTGCTTTGTCTGATCTTGGGTTGTTGCAGCAACGGCGTTTGCGACTGGGAGAAATTACCGCACTGGCAGCGGCCGATAATGGTCAGCAGTATGCGGCGGCCGATATTTATGCCAGGGTTGTTGTGTGGGATTGGGATTTATTGCAACGCCCTATGAACAAGCCTTCCAGCTATGCGCGTACCCTGCTGTTCAGTGATCATGATCAGACCCTGCTGGGTGCGGGCTGGCATCAGTTATACCGCTGGCAGGTGCGCAACGGAGATTTGCAGGAACTGCCAACCGAACATGCCGGTATTATCAAAGAGATTGAAGCCACTCAGGACGGGCGTTCATTGCTTAGCATCAGCCGTGAGACGGATTCAGCTGTATTGTATATTGATCCGCTCAGCGGCAAAACCCGCAAGCGCCTGCAATCGCATGAATTGTGTGGCTCGGCGATCAGTATGTCGGCAGACGGGCGTTATGTGGCAACCACTTCAGATGATGCCAGTGTGCGTATCTGGGATATGCACAAGCCGTTGCCGGAAAGTCGGGATACGGGAAAACACTGATCTACCTTTTTGGTAAAGAGGGGTCAGGGGCGCAGGCGGGATTTGCAAACAGAAAAAGCCGACAATGAAATGCAAAACTTTCAGATAACAACCAAAGCGGTTCCCCTCTTTAGCAAAGAGGGGTTAGGGGAGATTTGAAAATGCCTGAAAAACACCGAAACCGGCTGATTCTGAACGGGTGCATTGCATAGCTGGCAGTGTACTTGCTGCCAGTCTGGTATGCATTCCCACGTAAAACGTGGGAACGAGGGTGCAGCCTGTCAAATCCACCTCCGCCCCCTCGCTATGCTCTCCCCCTTTTCCAAAGGGGGAGGCGAAGAAGAAAAATCAGATGTAAGTAAACTTACCACTCTCTTTAATAAAGAGGGTCAAGAACAAATACCTGTGCAGCCTGATGTTGTCAGGCAGTAATGGTTTTCGCGCCCTGTGGCGTTCCCAGAATCAGAATATCGGCAGGACGATGGGCAAACAGCCCGACTGTTACAACCCCGGCAATATTGTTAATGGTTTGCTCCAGTTGCAGCGGCTGCATAATTTCCAGATGCTGTACATCCAGAATCAGATTGCCGTTATCGGTAACAAAGTCTTCACGCCAGACCGGTGTGCCGCCCAGTTTGACCAGTTCACGCGCCACATAGCTGCGTGCCATGGGAATTACTTCAACCGGTAGCGGGAATTCACCCAGAATATCCACCAGTTTGGATTCATCGGCAATACAGACAAACTTGCGGCTGGCTGCGGCGACAATTTTTTCACGCGTCAAAGCACCGCCGCCACCTTTAATCAGTTGCAGGTTTTTATTGGATTCATCCGCGCCATCAATATAAAGGGAAAGTTCACCGGCACTGTTTAAATCAAATACAGGAATGCCATGCGCTTTCATGCGTTCGGTCGAGACTTCAGAGGAAGAAACCGCGCCCTCGATTTTGTGTTTAATCTCAGCCAGGTAATCAATGAAGTGATTCACGGTAGAGCCGGTTCCGACACCAATCACACCTTCTTCCACATATTCAATAGCGGCCTGTGCGGCCTGTTTCTTTAAATCATCTGCGTTCAATGTTTTGCCCCAGGGTTAAGATATTTTCGCTATCATACCTGAAGCACTGACTTGAGTCAGTCCGGCTTCCTGTAAGGATGAGAGTATGTCACGTAACTACATTGATGATATTTTGCGAGCGCATGTGTATGACGTGGCGCGTGAAACACCTTTGGATCATGCTCCGCTGCTGTCTGCACGGCTCAATAATCAGGTGTTTCTCAAGCGTGAAGACCTGCAGCCGGTTTTTTCATTCAAATTGCGTGGCGCCTATAACAAGCTCAGCAAACTGACAGAGGCACAAAAAGCGCAGGGCGTGATTGCCGCTTCGGCCGGTAATCATGCCCAGGGTCTGGCCCTGTCGGCTAAAAAACTGGGTGTCAAAGCCTTGATTGTGATGCCCAAAACAACGCCTGTGATCAAGGTGCGCTCGGTGCGTAATCGCGGTGCAAAAATTGTTCTGCACGGCGATTCCTATAACGAAGCCAGCGAACATGCCATACAACTGGCGCAGCAACAGCAACTGGTTTTTATTCATCCCTTTGATGATCGGGATGTGATTGCCGGCCAGGGTACCATCGGCATGGAGATCATGCGTCAGAAACGGGATCAACTGGATGCCATATTTGTACCGGTAGGTGGGGGCGGACTGATTGCCGGGATTGGTGTGTGGATGAAGCATCTCAGTCCACAGACACGCATTATTGGAGTGGAACCGCAAGATGCTCCCTGCATGTATGAAGCACTGAAAGCCGGTCGCCGCATCAAGTTGAAACAGGTGGGTATTTTTGCCGATGGTGTTGCCGTCAATCAGGTAGGCAAAGAAACCTTTCGCCTGGCCAAACGTTGTGTGGATGAAGTTATTCTGGTTTCAACCGATGAAATATGCGCGGCTATTAAAGACATATTTGAAGATACACGCGCCATTGCGGAACCTGCCGGTGCATTGGCGGTGGCCGGTTTAAAACGTTATGTGGCACGGGAATCGGTACAGCAACAGCAGTTTGTTGCTGTGCAAAGTGGTGCCAATATCAATTTTGACCGGTTGCGTCATGTGGCCGAGCGAGCTGAAATCGGTGAACGCCGGGAAGCTTTGCTGGCTGCCAAAATACCCGAGCGTCCCGGTAGCTTTCTGGCTTTTTGCCGTTCCCTGGGTTCGCGTGCCATTACCGAGTTTAATTATCGTTATGCAGACAGTGGCGAGGCTCATGTTTTTGTGGGTATCGAGCTGCGCGACGGTGATGATGAGCGAGAGCAGTTATTACAGCGGCTGGCGGACAAAGGTTATGCCATAACCGATATGACAGACAATGAAATGGCTAAAATGCATATGCGTTATATGGTTGGCGGGCATGTGCATGCCGATCTTGAAGAGCGTATTTTTCGCTTTGAATTTCCCGAACGCCCGGGTGCTTTGCTGAATTTTCTGGCTCAATTTGGCCGTGACTGGAATATCAGTTTATTTCATTATCGCAATCACGGTGCGGCTTATGGAAGAATTTTGATGGGGGTGCATGCTAATCCAGAAAATACAGCCAGGCTGGAAAAAACACTGAATCAAACCGACTTTCCCTGGTGGGAGGAAACACGTAATCCGGCTTATCAAATCTTTGTGGGTTCATAAGCCATAAAACAGGTAGATATGATGGGCCCTGAATGCTGTTGGCCCGTTATAAGCACGTATAAAAAAGCCCGCTGAAGCGGGCTTTTTAACTGCTGCTTAAACCTTTTTTCTGGGTTTAACTTTTTGCCTGGGTCGATACGGTTTACGGGCTATAACCTTTGTAGCAGCTACTTTTTTCTTTGCGATCTTTTTACCGCTTACTTTTTTCTTGCTGGCCTTCTTTTTGCTTGCAGACTTTTTCACCACCTTTTTCTTACTGGCAGTTTTCTTTTTACTGACCTTTTTCTTCGCGG
>JAHXHF010000251.1:0-8634 GCA_025656895.1 gamma proteobacterium symbiont of Bathyaustriella thionipta | reverse complement strand
TCTTTTTGCTGCTTGCTTTTTTCTTGCTGGCTTTCTTTTTACTGGCAGACTTTTTCACCACCTTTTTCTTACTGGCGGTTTTCTTTTTACTGACTTTTTTCTTTGCGGTCTTTTTGCTGCTTGCTTTTTTCTTGCTGGCTTTCTTTTTACTGGCAGACTTTTTCACCACCTTTTTCTTACTGGCGGTTTTCTTTTTACTAACCTTTTTCTTTACCGACTTTTTGCTGCTGACTTTCCTTTTGCTAACCGATTTTTTGGCAACTTTTTTCCTGCTGCTGGTTTTCTTCTTGCCAACATTCTTTTTACTGGTTTTTTTGCTTGCGGAAGTGGCGGCGACCACTTTCTTTTTAGCGGCTTTTTTTCTGCCTGCTTTCTTAATGGCCATGCGCTCCTCCTTATCTGTTGCGGGCTGGCATTGGTTCAGCTATGAGTATAATGAACAATCAGGAAAAATCTAGATTATAAATAATAAAATAGCAAGCCTTATTCCAAAGACAGAATATGTTTCCAGGCCTGTTCACTGACCGGCATGACCGATAAGCGATTACCTTTGCGTACCAACGGCATATCTGCCAGGGCGCTGTCCTGTTTCAGTTCCTGTAATCCGATGGTGCGTTTTGTTTTGCGTATAAAACGTATATCCACCATAAACCAGCGAGGATTGTCAGGATCACTTTTGGGATCGTAGTGCGGATCTTCAGGTTCAAAAGCAAGATGATCCGGGTAGCCTTCGCGCACCACTTCGGCAATACCGACAATGCCGATATCCTTGCAATTGGAATGATAAAAGAAAACCTGATCACCTGTTTTCATTTGATCGCGCATCATGTTGCGTGCCTGATAGTTGCGTACACCATCCCAGTGTTCGGTTTGTTCGGGCATGTTGATCAAATCATCAATACTGAATTCATTGGGTTCGGATTTCATTAGCCAGTAGTTCATTTATATTTCCTGGTGAGTGCTGGATAGAACGTTCTTTATAGCAGATTTTGTGTGCATGTTGCTTAGTCACTGCGTGAGTGGCTAAACAAGCGGTAACCCTGTTCGGTAATAATCGCCTGTAAAGGAATATCCCAGGGTTGTGATTCTATGTGTTCCACTTCCTGAAAGGCGTGTGCCAGACCGATTAGCAAAGGTTTGCCGGGCTGTTGTTTGAGCTGTGCAAGACTGCGATCATAAAAACCACCGCCCATACCCAGGCGATTTCCGTGCGCATCAAAAGCCACCAGGGGCATACAGATAATATCCAGTTGCGCTGGCTTGATACAGCGCTCGCTTTGGTATTCCGGTTCGGGAATAGCAAAGCGATTGAGCCTTAGCTTTTGCTCGGGCGAGGTTTTTATAAACAACAGTTCCTGTTTGTGCGTGGGATGCAGTGCCGGCAGATAGATTGATTTGTTTTGTTGTTGCAGTCGCTGCATAAGCAGACTGGTTTCCATTTCACCATGGAGGGCTATATAAAGCGCTATGTGCTGTTGCCGGCTGAGTAGCGGGTTATTGATAAAAGCCCGACAGACGGCCTCGCCATGTTGGCTGAGTGCGCTATGGCTCAGCTGGCGGCGCCTGCTGCGCATGTGTTCTCTAAGGCTGTTTTTGGCTGGCATGAATGACTATCAATAGAGGTGCCCAATGGTTGAAGGTGCTTATCCGCGATGTCGTTAAGGGCCATCGTTCTTGAACCAGAGGTTCAAGTGGGCAGCATGAAAACTTCGTCAGGCTTTCCGCCGGGGCGGACATGCACACAGAAGTCAACGATTGTCGCCCGGGTTAGCAATTAGGCTCAAGAAAATACCCGGCCTTCTGTCGAGCATCGCAGACAAGCCATTAAGAGGCTACACTTTTACGGGAAGAAGTTCCAGTGCGGCTATTCAGGCCGGGTCGGAATGGTTCAAGGCCATATCAATACGGTCTTGCAGGCGTTGAATGCGTGTTTGCAGGGATTGGCGGGTATTTTGTTTGTCACAGCGTTGTTGTAACAGGTCATGAGCCAGGTTCAGCGCCGCCATAACCGCAATACGATCTGTACCAATCACTTTGCCGGCGCTACGAATCTTGCGCATTTCATCATCCAGCAGTTGTGATGATTCCATCAGTGACTGCCTTTCCGTCTCCGGGCAGGCTATGCGGTATTCCTTGCCCAGGATGGTGATCTTGACCGGCGTTGCCTCGGCACTCATGAGCCGGTTTCCAGTGTTTTCAGGCGTGTAATCATGGATTCCACGCGGGCACGTGCCAACTCGGTTTTTTCCACCAGTTCCGCTCGTTCGTTAACCAGATCTGTCTGACTGCTGCGCAGAGTAGTGTTTTCCTGCTTGAGCCGGGCGCAGGTGCGAATTAACTCTTCTATGCGCACTTCCAGTTTTTTCAGATCCAGGTCGTTATTGTTGTTATTGCTTTCCATGCGGGAAATATATGAAGGATAGCGCCACGGGTCAACTAATATATGCATCGTGTTATGATGACCAAAGCCCGTAAAACTGAATTCAGGTGGAATATTTTATGCCTAAAAGCGTTATAACTGTTTCCTATGCACGCCGCGCAAAGTTGCTGGCAGCGGCGGGAGGCGATGTTTCGCCGGCTGAAGCCGATGGTCTGCTCAGTGGTCTGCTTGGCATTGGCTACCCGCAGGCGGCTGAATGCTGGGTGGCTGAATTGATAGAGACACCCGAAGAAGGTGATGTACTGGCGGCCGAATGTGCCAGCGAACTGCGCCTGTGGTTCCAGGTCGTCGAAAAAGCCCTGCAGGATGATTCATTCTCCTTCACTTTGTTTCTGCCCCCGGATGAAGAACCTTTATTGGAGCGTGCGCGTGCCTTGAAAGAGTGGGTGGAAGGCTACCTTTATGGATTGGGTCTGGGTGGTAAAAAAGCCCTGCCGCAGGGTGATGATATTCGTGAAGGGCTGCGTGATCTGTCTGATCTGACGCGCATGGATATAGACGCATTAAAAGAAGAAACTGATGAAAGTAATGAGGCGGCGCTGATGCAGCTGAGTGAATATGTGCGCCTGCTGGTAATGATGATCGCTGAAGAGAAACGCCATGAATCAAACTGAATTCAGCCGTCGCAGAAAGCAGTTGATGCGCATGATGGGAAGCGGCAGTATTGCCATTCTGCCCACGTCACAAACCTGTCGGCGTAACGGTGATGTGGATCATGTATTCCACCCCGACAGCAATTTTTATTATCTCAGCGGTTTTCCCGAAGCCCATGCCATTGCGGTTCTGATTCCGGAACGCAAGCACGGCGAATACATATTGTTTTGTGAAGAAAAAGATGAGCAAAAAGAATTATGGGAGGGTCGCCGTGCCGGTCAGCAGGGGGCTATAGAGCAGTACGGGGCCGATGATTCTTTTCCGATTGATGATGTGGATGACATTCTGCCGCGTATGCTGGAGCAGGCCGAGCGGGTTTTTTATGTGATGGGCGCGCATCCGCATCTGGACAGCAAGTTGTCGCAATGGATCAATCGTATTCGCAGCCAGTCTCGCAATGGCAAACAGGGACCGCTGGAAATCATCGCGCTGGATCATTATCTGCATGATTTGCGTTTGTATAAATCGCGTTCTGAAATTAAATTTATGCGCCAGGCGGCGCGCATTTCCTGTGCCGCACATGTGCAGGCCATGCGCCTGTGCAAGCCGGGCCTGTATGAATATCAGCTGCAAGCCGCTTTTACGCACGCATGCAGCATGCAGGGTGCTCGTCAGCAGGCTTATCCCACCATTGCGGGTGGCGGCGAGAACGGCTGCATTTTACATTACACTGATAATAATGATGTTCTCAATGAGGGGGATCTGGTATTAATGGACGCCGGTTGCGAAGTGGATTGTTATGCTTCCGATATTACCCGTTGCTGGCCGGTTAATGGTCGTTTCAGTGAGCCGCAACGACAGCTGTATGAACTGGTTCTGCAGGCGCAACTGGCGGCGATCGAACAGGTTAAACCGGGCAATCACTGGAATGATCCGCATGAAGCGGCAGTGAAAGTGCTTACCCGCGGTCTGATTAAATTAGGTTTGCTCAAGGGTACGCCGGCGCGTCTGATTAAAAGTGAGGCTTACAAGAAATTTTATATGCATCGTACCGGCCATTGGCTGGGAATGGATGTACACGATGTGGGCGATTATCAGATTGACGGTGCCTGGCGCGTACTGGAAGCCGGCATGGTATTAACCGTAGAACCGGGTTTGTATATACCCCGGCCCTGTAAAGGCGTGGCCAGGAAATGGCAGGGCATCGGTATTCGTATTGAAGATGATGTGCTGGTGACCAAAACGGGGCATGATGTGTTGTCATCCGCTGCGCCGAAAACGGTGGATGAAATAGAAGCCTTGATGGCAAGGTAGCGTTTATGCATACAGCGAATATCTATGATGTGGTGATCAGTGGCGCCGGCATGGCCGGCAGCGCGCTGGCGCATGCCTTGAGTGGCAGCGGACTGAAAGTAGCCTTGCTGGATGCGGGTGGTGCGCGTGCTGATGCGCGCGCCAGTTTTGATGATCGTGCCATTGCGCTGGCCTGGAACAGCCGTAAGGTGCTGGAATCACTGGGCTTGTGGCAGCATTTGCAGGCCGAAGCCGAGCCCATCAAACAGGTACATATTTCGGACCGGGGGCATTTCGGTTTTGCCCGTTTGCATCATCAGGATGTGGCTTGTGAGGCATTGGGCTATGTGGTCCCGGCACGGGTGCTGGGAACCGTTTTGCATACCGGTCTGTCGGCACTGGATGGCATTGATCTGATTGCAGCGGCTGAGCTGAGTGGATTCCAGCGAATTGACGGCTTGATACAGTTGCATATAAAAACAGCAGAGCAAGCCATGTCGCTGCAAACCCGCCTGCTACTGGCGGCAGACGGAGATCGTTCATTGATCCGTGAGCAGGGTGGTTTCCGCCTGCGTGACTGGCATTATGATCAGGCGGCGGTGGTGTGCAATGTGCAGACCGCGTTGCCACATCAGCAAATCGCCTATGAGCGTTTTGCTGGTAAAGGGCCTTTGGCCATGCTGCCCATGAGTCAGAATCGCAGTGCCATGGTATGGACAGTGCCGCAAACTTCGGTCGCAGACGTCCTGCAAATGAATGACAGCGATTTTATTCAGGCAAGCCAGAAACGTTTTGGTTTTCGTCTGGGGCGTTTTCAGCGTGTCGGCCAGCGGCACAGCTACCCGCTGAGCATGCGGGTGGTGGAAAAACCGGCGCAGGCCGGCATTATTCTGCTGGGCAATGCCGCGCATACCCTGCATCCGGTGGCCGGCCAGGGTTTTAATCTGGGCTTGCGCGATGTGGCTGCGGTGCATGAATTACTGTTGCAGCATGGCAGTGGTGACGCAGCCATCGGCGCTGAATCCATGATGCAGGCTTATTTGCAGCAACGTCAGCTGGATTTGCAGCTAACCGGTGTGGCTACCGACATGCTGGTGCGTTTATTCACAAACCCGTTGTCGCCGCTAAAGATGGCTCGCAATGGTGCTTTGCTGGCACTGGATTTAATACCGGGCCTTAGAAGCGGGGTAGCCCGTGCCGGTATGGGGCTGCTGGGTCGTTCCTCCCTGTTGTCCAGAGGTATGCGGCATGAAATCTGATCATCTACAAGCCGATATCGTCATCGTTGGTGCGGGTATGGTAGGGGCGCTGGCAGCGGTTCTGCTGGCCGATGCCGGTTTCAAGCTGATTGTGATTGAAAAGCAGCTACCCGAAAAAATTGGCCCGGATAGTATCAGCATGCGTGTTTCAGCCATTACCCGCGCTTCCCAGGTTTTATTGCAAAAAGCGCAAGTGTGGGAGGCCATCCGGCAGATGCGCGCAACCCCCTATACGCACATGAGTGTATGGGATGGCAGTGGCAGCGGACATATTGATTTTGATGCAGCTGATATGAACCAGCCTGATCTGGGGCATATCATCGAAAACAATATTATCCAGGCCGCCTTATGGCAGCGTTTGCAAAGCCACGCGCAGATACAGCTTTGCTGTCCGGCTGAAGTGGATACTTTACAGCTTGCAGAGCAGGCATCCCGCTTGCAGTTAAGTGACGGTCGCAGTATTCAATGTGAGCTGTTGCTGGCTGCTGATGGCGCGCAATCCAAAATACGTGAACTGGCGGCTGTGAACTGCAGCAGTCAGCCTTACGATCAGCACGCGCTGGTGACTACTGTACAGCCGCAACAGGGACATGCTCATACAGCCTGGCAGAAATTCATGCCGGGCGGGCCGCTGGCTTTTTTACCGATTGCTGAGGATCAATGTTCGATCGTGTGGTCGAACAGCCCGCAACAGGTCGAGCAGCTGTTGCAACTGGATGATGCAGCGCTGGGTCAGAGCCTGACCGAGGCGTTCGATGCGCGCCTGGGTAAAGTCCAGGTATGCGGCCCGCGTGCTGCTTTTCCCTTGCGTCTGCAACAGGCCGATCATTACATCGCTGCCGGTCTGGCTTTGCTGGGTGATGCCGCGCATGTTATTCATCCACTGGCCGGACAGGGGGTGAATCTGGGTTTTTCCGATGTGGCCCTGTTGCTGGATTGTGTACAGCAATCACGCGCCGCTAAACGACCATTGGGCGCATGGGTGGAATTACGCCGCTATGAGCGTGCGGCGCGCGCGCATAATCAGCCGGTTATTGTAGCTATGGATGCGATTAAAAAACTTTTCAGCAACCAACAGCCTTTGCTCAAACGGTTGCGTAACAGTGGCTTGAATCTGGCTGATAAAAGCGCTTTTGTCAAACACCAATTAATAAAGCAGGCAATGGGGCTGTCAGCATGAGTTTTTTTGATCTGGCCGCCATACTGGTATCACTGGCCGCGTTGTTTTCCTGGATTAATTATCGCTTTTTACGTTTGCCGGTCAGTATCGCGCTGACCATTCTGGCACTGTTCAGTGCCTTGTTGATTCTGTTGTTTGATCATCTGGGATTTGCGTTGGCGGATCAAATTGATGCATTGCTGCGTGGCATTGATTTTCCGCAGGCGCTGTTATACGGCATGCTCAGCTTTTTGCTGTTTGCCGGGGCGCTGCACGTTAATTTGCAGGACCTTTACAGTCAGCGCTGGATTATCTCCATTATGGCCAGCGTAGGCGTACTGGCTTCAACTGCTCTGATCGGCTTTGCCCTGTATTATCTGTTGCCTCTGTTCGGTTTTGAAATGTCGCTGGCTTATTGTCTGGTATTCGGCGCGCTGATTTCCCCAACTGATCCGATTGCGGTACTGGGTATCATGAAATCATCCGGCGCGCCGGCCAGCCTGCAAACCAAAATGGCGGGAGAATCCTTGTTCAATGACGGTATTGCGGTGGTGGTGTTTGCCGTATTGCTAACCTTCGCCAGTAGTGATGAGCCGCTGACTGCGGGCAATGTGGCCTTGTTGTTTGCCGAAGAAGCGCTGGGTGGCCTGCTGTTCGGTTTGTTGCTGGGTTATGTGTCTTATCGCATGTTGCGCCAGGTGCACAGCTATCAGGTAGAAATTCTTATTACCCTGGCGACGGTCATGGGGGGCTATTCCCTGGCGCATGCGCTGCATACTTCCGGCCCGCTGGCGATTGTGGTGGCCGGTTTGTTTATTGGCAATCACGGTCGTCTGTTTGCCATGAGTGATGAAACCACGCGCCATCTGGACAGCTTCTGGGAACTGCTGGACGAGATTTTTAATGCCGTACTGTTTTTGTTGATCGGCCTGGAATTTGTCCTCTTGAGTGGCGACTGGCCTTTGCTGCCAACCGTGTTTCTGGCCATTCCACTGATTGTGCTGGTGCGCTTCGTGGTGGTGGCTGTGCCGGTATCCATTCTCAAACGCTGGCGCAAATTTTCACCGGGTGCTATTGCTATCCTGGCCTGGGGTGGCTTGCGCGGCGGTATCTCTATCGCCCTGGCCTTGTCCCTGCCTGCGGGCGAGGCGCGTGAACTGATTCTGGTGATGACCTATGCGGTTGTGCTGTTCTCGGTATTGGCGCAGGGTTTGAGCATCGCCCGGCTGGTGCGCTATTACCAGAAATAAACAAAAGAGGTTGAACCGCTATGCATGAAGTGATTGTCGCGTTACACCAGACCGCCCTGCAGGCCGAGGGCGGCATCAGCGGTCTGGCGGAAAGACTGGGCAAGCGTCATCAGGTATTGATTAACAAACTGAATCCGAATGATGAAACTCACCTGCCGACGATTGCTGAATTTATCTCCATTGTGCAGGATACCGGCGATACCCAGGTGGTTGATGTACTCTGTGCTTTGCTGGGCGGACGTTTTGTAACCCGCAGCAACCAGCAGCATGACTCGGTTCTGGCCGCTGTTTTGAATGCCAACAGTGAATATGGCGATGTGGCGCGCGTGGTACAGGGGTCCTTGTGTGATGGCAATATCAGCGAATCAGAATGGCAACTGATTATGCGCGAAATTGCCGAAGCCAGAGATGCGCTGAGCATTCTGGAAAACACCATTCGTGCCTGTCAGGAGTCGGGCTGAAGTAGTCCCCCTCTTAATGCCGGGGGGATTGGCTGGGTTGCCCTTAAGATATTGCAGGAGCCTTCCTCTATAAACCACAGGGAAGTGTTGTATAATCAATAGCCTAAGTACTCCAACCATGCTGTTTTGATGGGTTCAGTTGGTCTGTCAGTGCTCATGGGTAGGCGCGCCGCGCTGC
>JAHXHF010000162.1 GCA_025656895.1 gamma proteobacterium symbiont of Bathyaustriella thionipta | reverse complement strand
GAAAAGGTCGAGGCATTGCTTCCCTGGAACATGAAGGAAGTATTATTCTGAAATGGGGTTAAGAGGGCTGATTCTTTGGCGCTTACCTTTTAATCAGTGTCTGCAATCGTTGCAGTGCTTCTTTGCGGTTTTTTTCCTGACTGCGGTATTGCTGTGCCTTGATAATGATGATGCCATCTTTTGAAATCCGCTGATCGCTGGTTTTCAACAGGGACTGTTTGTAAAAATCGGGCAGTGAGGAAGCTTGAATATCAAAACGCAGATGCACTGCGCTGGAAACCTTGTTGACATTTTGCCCACCGGCACCCTGCGCACGGATAGCATTTATTTCTATCTCGGCCAGTGCAATGCTGACCTGACGGGAAATAAACAACCTGTCTTGTGCAGGCACCCGCTTCAGCCGGGACGTCCGTCCACACGGGGTTTCAGCAGCACAGGTATAAAGTGATACAGAAACAGAACAAAAGCCAGCATCCACAATCCGCCGGATATTTCAATGGCCCGTTGATGCAGGCCGGGTATGGCCAGTGGTAACAGCACCCGTACAGCAGCGGCCAGGCTCATGGCGATAAAGCTGGATAAGATAACTGGATTATGCGAAATCATGCGACCACTGTGCCCCAGTGCGACACGGCTCATCATGCCTAATGTGACCATGCCGAGCGTGCCTGCCGTCAGTGCGTGCACGGCCAGAATTTCAAGGGCCGGATTCATCAGAGAGGCCGCCTTGATGAGCAGGGCAATGAAAATCCAGCTATAGCCCAGATACAAAATCCACAGCATGGGAATACGCCATATGGCCTGTGAGTACCAGCCGTAAAGACGCGCTGCCTGGGTGACCGCTGCCAACAGCAGTAGTACCACCAGCAGGGCGCTGAATGAATGCCAGAAAACATCACACAATGCGAACAGGGAAAAACTGATGGCCGTTGCCTGATCCAGTTTGGCGGGAAGAGGGCGGGTGCTTAGGTTGGCGCCTTTTTCAATAAAAAAGGGAATCACCCGTCCGCCCATAAGAATAACCAGCAGTATCAGGGTATAAAGAGCCAGCCGTGATCCCATCCATACACCTTGTTCTATCATGCCTGATAGACCCAGCATAAACAGGGCTTCACAGACCGCCAGCAGCAGGATGACAGGAATAAACAACATATTTTTCCAGGCTCGTGCCTTGATTAAAGGGCAGGCGACTGCAGCAGCCAGCAAGCCGATAAAGAGCTGGTTGCTGATACTGATGGTGAGCAGGGAAGCACCGGTAAAAGGCAGAATCCGGGCGAACAGCCACAGCAGGGCAAGCACGGCCAGTGGTGTAGCGCGCAAAGTCTGTACGCCGGTCCAGTTTCTACTGGCGGTTAGCAGAAAACCACCAATAACAGCCCCGGAGTAGGCAAACAGCATTTCATGGCTGTGCCAGAACAGGCCATTAAGAGATGAAGAAGGCAGGGTGATGGAAAAATATTCCAGCAGCCACAGCAGCATCAACAGAAATCCACTGATGCCAGCGAGCAGGAAGAAGGGTCGGAAACCCAGTTCAAACAGAGCAAAGCGAGGCGTTTTTTGTGGTGTTTCCAGATTGAGTAAAGCCATGTGATTCGTGTTTGAGCCTGGTGAATGGTTACAGGAGCCTGAATAGTAAGAGCCAGCTTAACAATTTTTTGCTGAATATAAATGATGGATGTCAAGCATGACCTGAATTCAGGTGGATGAATATTGATACATCTTTGTGATTTTGAATCAGGAGATTTTGTACTGGGTTGGCGAGCGGCTTTGAATTAGAATGCCAGCCATGAGCAGAGCAAAAACAAGTTTGGAATATTGGTGGCAGCATGATGAAGGGGCGGCCCTCGGACATCAGCTTGAGGTGCAGCTTGAGCAGGCTCTGCGTGACTGTTTTGGTTATTATCTGCTGCAAATGGGCGCATCCTGGTTCCATCCTGACTATGCGTCTATTTCCAGCATCAAGCATCATTTTATCCTCCAGCGGCAGCTTGTAATCAATACATCTATTGCACAGATTATAGGCGACAAGCGGCATTTGCCCATCATGACAGATACCATTGATACGGTTGTGTTGCCATTTACTCTGGATTTTTCGTCAGACCCGCACCAGATTTTGCGTGAAGTGGAACGCATCATGATCCCTGAGGGACGTTTGATTCTTTTTGGCTTCAATCCCTGGTATCTGGCCGGTTTGAAGCGGCTCAAACAATCTTTGGGCTATGGTGTACCGCAGCAGCTCAATCATCTGGCACTGGGGCGCTTGTATGACTGGCTGACTTTATTGGGTTTTGATATTGAACAGCTAGGTACATTTTCAGCCCGGCCCCATAGTTTTCGAGCCGCACGACTGGCTCGTATGGGCACTTCGGCATCCCTCATTCCTTACCCTCCCAAGGGGCTGGCCTGTATGATCAAGGCGCGCAAGCAGGTCACTCACCCGGCCACAGTCGGGAGCTTATGGACAGCCAGGCGCACACGTGTTTCCATGCCCGCAGCAGAACCTACCACAAGGAATAAACATGTCGGATAAGCCCCAGGTTGAAATATATACAGATGGTGCATGCAAAGGAAACCCGGGCCCCGGAGGCTGGGGAGCCTTGCTTTTGTACAAGGACAGCAAAAAAGAATTATTTGGCGGTGAGGCCGAAACCACCAACAATCGTATGGAACTTCTGGCCGTGATTGAAGCATTATTGGCTTTGACAAAACCTGTTCCGGTACGCCTGTATACCGATTCACGCTATGTTCAGCAGGGTATCGGCGAATGGATTCATCGCTGGAAGAAAAACGGCTGGAAAACAGCCGCCAGAAAACCGGTGAAAAATGCAGATTTATGGCAGAGACTGGATAAACTGGCCGAACAGTTTGATGTGCAATGGTGCTGGGTTAAAGGTCATGCCGGTAATCCCGGTAATGAGCGAGCGGATGAGCTGGCAAACCTGGGTATTGGAGAAATCAGTTAATGCGTCAGGTGATACTGGATACGGAAACCACCGGTCTGGAACCGGAGGAAGGACATCGCATTATCGAAATTGGTTGTGTGGAAATGATAGACCGGCGTCTGAGCGGCAACAACTATCATCAATACCTGCAACCCGACCGGGAGATTGATGAAGGCGCGCTGCAGGTACACGGTATCAGCCAGGAATTTCTGGCAGACAAACCGCGCTTTGCCGATGTATTGACGGACCTGAAAGCCTATCTGGAAGGCGCGGAACTGATTATTCATAACGCCCCCTTTGATGTGAAATTCCTGAATGCCGAATTGGCATTGTGTAACAGTGGCTTTGCCATAGCCGATATTTGCAGCGTGATCGATACGCTGGTCATGGCGCGTAAGATACATCCCGGCCAGCGCAATAGTCTGGATGCCCTGTGCAAACGTTACGACATCAACAATACGCATCGACAATTACACGGCGCCCTGCTTGATTCGGAAATTCTGGCCGATGTTTATCTGGCCATGACAGGCGGACAAACCGCCTTGCTGCTGGAGCCGGATGATGCCGATAATATTCATGGGCAATCTGCGGCCATGCGTATTACCCGGGTGCATGAGCACCCGCCCTTGAAAGTGGTGGCAGCCAATGCAGAAGAACTGGCCGCGCATGAACAGAAATTGCAGGCCATACATAAAAATGCAGGACATTGTATCTGGCTGCAGCCGGAACCTGCGGATGCTTCTTTGAAGCCAGTGCAATAAGCAGTATGATAGCCGTCCGGATCATTATCATGGAATATTATTGTGTTTGAGCTTGTTAAAGCAGGCGGCTGGCTGATGCTGCCCATTATCCTGTCCTCAATTATCGCCTTTGCTATTGTTGTTGAACGTTTGTGGAGTCTGCGGCGCGAGCGGGTCATCCCGGCGCAGCTGGTGTCGCAAATCTGGCAATTACATAAGAATAACAAGCTTACCAGCGAGCATATTCGAGCCATTCAATCCGGCTCACCGCTAGGGCGCATGCTGGCTGCCGGGCTGTTGAACCGGGACTGCTCACGGGCGGTTATGAAAGAAGCGGTTGAAGATGCGGGCAGACAGGTAGTGGTTGACCTGGAACGTTTTTTTACCTCACTGGGTACCATTGCAGCTATTACGCCCTTGCTGGGTTTGTTGGGTACGGTATTCGGTATGATTGAAGTGTTCGCCGCCATTACCAGTGCCGGTGTGGGTGATCCGACCGTGTTAGCCGGTGGTATTTCCAAAGCGCTGCTCACCACGGCCGCCGGTTTGACTGTGGCTATTCCCAGCCTGATGTTCCACCGTTATCTCATCGGCAAGGTGGACCGGCTGATTATTGGCATGGAAGAAGAAGCCCTGAAAATGATCGAAGTGATGCACGGTGAACGTGTGGTTGATGCCCAAGACTGATGAACTTAAATCGACACAGAAGACAAACGGTTGATCTCAATCTGACGCCACTGATTGATGTGGTATTTCTGCTGCTGATTTTTTTTATGGTATCCACTACCTTTGAAAAAGATTCACGTATAAAAATCAACCTGCCACAAGCCGCTACCCAGGATCAGGAAGACCAGAAAAAACCAATTATTGAAATTACTGTGGACAAGAAAGGTATCTTTTTTGTTAATCAGCGAGAAGTAATCAATACCGAGCCGGCGACACTGAAACTGGCCATTGAAAAAGTAGCCAAAATGCGCCGGGATCAGATTATTGTGATTACAGCCGATGCCGATACGCCCTATCAATCGGTCATGACCGCAATGGATGTAGCCAAACAGATTGGTATCTTCAATATGACACTAACGGCTAGACAGCCCGACAAAAAGGCCGAGTGAAACGCGCCGCAAGCTGGGTGAATGAGGTCTGGTATCAGCCTCATCACTGGCTGTCCTGGTTGTTGTGGCCGGTTTCCCTGTTATTCTGCTGGCTGGTAAGCCTGCGCCGCTGGTTGTACGCCAGGCAAATCCTGCGCAGCAGCGGCTTTCCTGTACCTGTTCTGGTGGTGGGAAATATCACGGTCGGTGGTACGGGAAAAACGCCCATGGTGATCTGGCTGGCACAACAGTTAGCACTGCAGGGGCTTAAGGTCGGAATTGTCAGCCGTGGTTATGGCGGCAGAACCGGGTATCGGCCACAAGCGGTGCATGCTGACAGTGATGTGGCTGTGGTGGGCGATGAAGCCCTTGTGCTTGTTCGCAGAACCGGCTGTCCCATGGTGGTTGCGTCTGACCGGGTAGCGGCCATTCGACAATTGTTGGCTGAACAGGAACTGGATGCGGTTATTTCCGACGATGGCTTACAACATTACGCCATGCGTCGGGATCTGGAAATACTGCTGCAGGATGGCCGGCGCGCATACGGCAACCGGATGTGTCTGCCGGCAGGCCCCTTACGGGAACCCTTAAGTCGTGCCGAAACCACCGATATTCAGCTGACAGTGTCGCAACAGCGGGGCAATATGTTTCTGCAGGCAGGCCCCGTTATTTCAGTAGATGCGGCCGGGACACAAAAGCGCCTGTCTGATTTCAGTAACACGCCGGTTCATGCGGTGGCCGGTATTGCTGACCCGGAACGCTTCTTTCTTTTGCTGGAAGCACAGGGTTTGCGTATACAACGTCATGCTTTTGATGACCATCATGTTTTCAAAGCTCATGAACTGCTTTTTGATGACCATTGGCCGGTTCTCATGACCGAAAAAGATGCGGTAAAATGTAGCGCTTTCAATAATCCGCGTTTATGGTATCTTGCGGTGTATGCGCAACTGGATGAGAAAGCGCAACAACGTTTACAGATGAAGTGTAAGGAGTTATTCAATGCATAAACATTTGCTCGATATTCTGGTATGCCCCATCTGTAAAGGTGAACTGGTCTATGACAGGAAAGCACAGGAACTGATTTGCAAGCTGGATCGCCTGGCTTTTCCCATTCGTGATGGTATTCCGGTTATGCTGACGGATGAAGCCCGGGAGTTACCCGCCGATGAAGAGGTTACTGATGCCTGAGAGCCGTCATTTGTCCTTCAAGGTTGTTATACCGGCACGTTACGCTTCCACGCGTTTGCCGGGCAAGCCTTTGCTGCTGATTCAGGGCAAACCCATGATTGAGCACGTTTACCGCCAGGCGGAGTTATCCGGAGCCGATGAAATTGTGGTCGCCACCGATGATGAGCGCATTGTTGAAGTGATCCGGCAATGCGGTGGTGAGGCCATGATGACCGCAGCCGATTGTCACAGTGGTACGGATCGCATTCACGAGGTGGCCACAAAAAAGGCCTGGAGTGATGATGAGATTGTGGTCAATCTACAGGGTGATGAACCTATGATGCCACCCGCACTGCTAACCCATGTGGCACAAGATTTAAGTGAACATGCAGATGCTTCTGTCAGTACATTGTTCTCGGCCGTGACGGAACGCAGCGTATTGTTTGATCCTAATGTTGTGAAACTGGTTACGGATCAATCGGGTTATGCGCTGTATTTCAGTCGTGCGCCCATACCCTGGAATCGGGATGAGTTCCTGGCAGATAATGAAATGCTTCCGCAAGGCCGGCCTTTTTACCGGCATATCGGTTTGTATGCTTATCGGGTTGGTTTGCTGCATCGCTTTGTTAACTGGCCGCAAGGCGAACTGGAAGCTCTCGAATCACTGGAACAACTCAGAATTCTGGAACATCATGAGCGTATTCATACGCTGCAGGCCTCAGAAGAACCCGGACATGGGGTAGATACGGCGGATGATCTGGCCAGAGTGGAAAAAATACTGAATCCGGAAGTTTTAGCATAATCCTGAATTTTCCGGGTTAATCAATAAGCGGGTTTTCCAGTAAAAACATCATCTCGTCAGAATATTCATCATTATCGGAAAATAACGGAATTTCAATGGTTCGGGAACACAGGCGGCTGGCCTGCCCATAGAGGTTTTTCTGAATTTCCACCTGATCGGGATTTTGAAAGCATAAAACAGCCGTTTCTTCATCGATCAGTAAATCAATAAGAGTGACACGCTCACCCGCGTAGCGAAAACGTCGCCCCACCAAAATCCGTAATTTTTCCAGAAGAAGTGCTTTTTGCATAGCTGCATCATACGGCTATTTTCTGTTTTCATCCACGCTTGTCATTTTTTGTCCTGTTACAGACCGTATCTGCCATTCTGCTCATCGTCTGTTGCCCGTTTTATTCACTTAAATAGTATCAACCGGCGCACAAACAGGATTTATTATTTAGCCAGGGACGGCGACGGCACGCTGGATCAAATTGAATGGCAGTAAAGTATGGGTTATTCGAGTAGTTTCAGAATGGACACAGCAAAAAAGCAGGTGTCGGTAAAGTACAAGGACCTGCACAGGCGGGCGTTGAATGAGCAAAAGCAACATTCTGGCATAACGGTGTTGAGTGAGCCGCACCATGCTGATCTGTATAAGTCGGCTTTTATCAGCGCGCAAATATGGGTGTTTGCAGCAATTTTTGAATTAAGTAAGGACGAAACAAAGAAGCCATCGTAATTACTCAGCCAGGATTCTATCCAGGAGCGGCAAAGAATGCCGGGGAAAAGAGATTCCCCGGCATTTTTGTACTATTGCGGGAATTCAGCTGCCAAGCTTTTCAAATCGGGATAACAAGGGACGAACCGCTTCCACATCAGCAGCCGGTGCATTGGCATTTTGCTGGAAAGATTGCGCCATACCCTGCATGGACTGGATGATCTGTTTTTTCTGCGCGGCATCCATGTTCGGATCTGCTTCAATCATTTTCAGTTGTTGTTGCAGTTGCGCATTCATGTCGTGTTGCTTAAAGCGCAGTGTCATAAAAGCTTTCATGACAGTATCACCGGTGGCCGCCCATGAATCGATGTTAGAAAAACCGAAAGGCTTGATGACCGATTCGATATTGGCGGCAACACCGGCTGCTTTTGCGGCACTGGCGGCACGGTCAAATGAAGGCATGGGTGGCAAGCCATTTTGAGTGGCAGCCGGTGGATGCATATTGTCCTGAATCAGTTTTGTTTCCTGTGGATGGGTGTCTCCCCATTTTTCCAGAGCTTGCATGGAATCCATCCATTTGGACGCGCTTTCCGTGGTCAGGCCGGCCGCCCACAGGCTGTTACTGAGCAGCAGGCTCAGTACGAGTAGCAGTTGTTTAATCATGGGTTCTCCTTTGTAGTTGGGGTTTGATTGGTATTTGTGTCTGTCTCTGTTAGATCTTCGGGCTCTTCCTGGAAATAATAATCATAATTTTTGTGCAGATGTGAAGTAAACTTCCAGGCCTCATTGTAAGAAAGACCGCTGTCTTTCGGAAAAATTACCTTGATATAAAGCTTACTCTGATACTGGTTTTTTAAGGCACTGAAACGTTTGTCCATTTGTGTCCGGTTGAGCGGTTGAAAGGCACTCATATTCGGGGTTTTGTATTCAATAATATCACGCTTGTTTTTACGCTGGTAACGGACTTCCACAACAAACTTTCCTTTGGGAGTACGTGCCGGTCTAACCAGTTTGTCATATTTGACTTTCAGGCTGGAATAATCATCTTCCAGTTGTGAAAACTGTTGCACACGGTTGTCCGATTCCAGCGCCAGTTGTGCCAGACGTTGGGTTTGTTGTTCGTTCTCTTCACGACTTTGTTGCAGGGCGCTTTGCGTGCTTTCCAGTTGTGATTCAAGCTGCGTCATTTGACGTTGCTGGCTGCTGATACTGGTTGCAGCCGCCTGCAGGCTACTGCGGGTTTTCTCCAGCTCGGCGGTGAGGGTCGATTTATCGTGTGTCAGGCTGCGCAGTTGCAGGGACAGGTTCTGATAGAGGCGGTTGTTTTTATTAATGAGCTGGCTTTTTTGCTCATTTTGTTCGGTCAGATGCATTAATTGCATACGCATCATGGACAGTTCATTTTCGGTGTTGATCAGGCGTAATGCCAGCGTTTCTTTTTCAACACTGGTGTTGCGAGCCAGTTCAGCCGCTTCACGTTCGGCGGCCATGGTGGCGCGCAACTGTGTGACCAGATCCATATTCTTAATGAGCAGTATCAGCATGGCCATGAGAAAAATCATGACAATAACGGTCATAACATCCGTGAAGGAGGGCCAGAAGCCTTCTTCGGTATCACCACCATTGGAGGCGCTGATGCGTAAATCGGTGAAGGCATTATCCATGATTCAAAGGCCAGGGGGCTGAGATTTCAAACACATTCATACTTATTTTTCAGGTGGTAAGCGGAAACCGAGTTTCAGCAGCTGTTTGATTTCACTCATGTCGCCGGAGAGAGATTCAACCTTGTTGCGATAAACATCCAGCGTATTGATAAGACGCTTTTCCACATGCTGAAAAGTATTTTGTGAGTCATCCATCTGTTTTACCAGGTTCTGCAGGCCGCGTACCAGTCCGGTGAATTCATACAGAACGCTGTCCGCTTGCACCTGAAAACGGGGTAATAAATAATTGGTGGTGATTTGCTCAACCGCGCTGATTAAATTGGTTTGTACATCATACAGTTTATGGTTGAAATAGCTGAAATAGACGTAACAGACAATGGCGGTAATGGTGGTCGAAAGCGCGGTTGACATGCCGTGTATTACGGCACTCATGCCGCTGATATCAACACTGTTTTCCAGCATGTTAGAGGCGCCAATCAAAGCAATGGAAAGGGATACGATGGTGCCAAAAACACCGGTCAGAATCAGAATGTTATTGATAAACCTGGGGAAGCCATTGCGGGTGCTTTCAGCCGCCACCAGGGTAGAGGCCAGGGCGTTGTGATTGACCGGCGCATTGGCATCGCCCAGACGTTTCATGGTGTGATAGCGATGGGCAATGATAGATTTCTGCGCCACCTTGCGTAAAGGATCTTGCGGGGCATCTTTCTGATTGCGGGCAAACTGTACCAGAGCCCTTTCTTCACGTACATAATGCAGCAATAATACAATAATTCTCAGCAGTCCGAGAGTGAACAAAACAAGAATACTGCCATTCAGGATCGGGCCGGCTGCGGTAAGATTATGCTTGAAATAAACGTCTGCAATAAAATCCCATTTCCACAGCAGCAAGCCGGCCGTAGCCACTGAGAGTATAATCATGCGAAACAGAGTGTTGCGCGCATAATGCCGTCTAATCAGGATGCTATCCAATGAACTATCCCCGGGTTTTTCCAAACAAAGTGCAAGCTTACCATAATTGCGGTATTTTGCAGGACTGTGTCAGCGCGCGCCTGAATTTGTCATGAAGGTTCGGATTAAGGAGCCGTCTAACTGTCTTTATTGTGTGGTTCGAGAGGCGTTGGATGCGCTGGCAATCAGTGACAAACTGATATTTACTCATTCTCTGTATACAGCACTGAAAGCCGGCCAGTTACTGACCAGCTGTGACTGCTCGCTGCAGGCAGAGGTCAGCGCGCAACTACCCGTCAATTTGAAACTGACCCATCCACGTAATCTGCCCCGCCGTTCTTTGCAGAGCCGGGAAGGGCAGGCCGCCATGATTCATGCCATTGCGCATATTGAATACAATGCCATCAATCTGGCGCTGGATGCGGTCTATCGTTATCGGGATATGCCGGCTGATTATTATATCGACTGGCTGCGCGTGGCCGATGAAGAAGCGCATCATTTCAGCTTGCTGGCCGAACGTTTGGCTGACCTGGGATATGAATACGGAGATTTTCCGGCACATACCGGCCTCTGGGATATGGCACAGAAAACAGCCGCGCATGCCTTGCACCGCATGGCTTTGGTGCCCAGAGCCATGGAAGCGCGCGGGCTGGATGTGACGCCTGGCATTATGCGGCGTTTTGAGCAGATCAAGGATGATAAAACAGTGGCGGCTCTGCGTATTATTCAGGAAGAGGAAGTTGGGCATGTGGAAATCGGCACAAAATGGTTTCATTATTTATGCCGGCAACAGAACAAAAATCCGCAAGTAACCTGGATGGAGTTATACGATCATTATCTGGGCGGCATAGTACGGCCACCTCTGAATTTGCAGGCGCGCGAACTGGCCGGTTTTAGCGCAGGGGAACTCAAACAACTGGAGGAAAGATGCACGCAAAAAAAACACTAAGCGGTTTGTTGGCTATATGGTTGCTATTAGCAGGCAGCTGGGCCTGTGCACAAACAGCCGGACGCTTGATTTATCGCATCCGTTCAGGCACTGAGCCGGCTTCAATACAGCGTATTCTGATTACGCACAATCATGTTCGCCTGGATGATGGTATTGCTGCAGACGGCTATGTGCTGTACGACCGGGAAAAACGCTATATCTACAATATTAACCATGAAGACAAGAGCATTCTGTTATTAAATCCAGAGTCGACAGAGGTGAAACAACGCAAGGTGCTACAGCGGCTGACGTTAGCGCGTGATCCTGACGCACCTCAGGTTGCTGCGGTGGAAACCCTGCATGAGCAATATGTTCTGAACGGTAAAGTGTGTGAAAATGTCATGCTGGCCCATGGCTTGCTGCCTGAGCTGCGTAGCGCACTGATCGAGTATTATCAACGTATGGCCGATCAGGAAGCCCTGGTGGCCGAGATTACGCCGACTGATCTGCAGCAGGACTGTGATCTGGCACTGTTTCGTGATCAGCCTGCTATGGCATTTACCCATGGTCTGCCGTTGATGATCTGGAAAGCCAATGGCTTCCAGCAAAAACTGCTGGATTTTTCCGCCAGTACCGAGGTAGAAGCGAATCTGTTTACTTTGCCGGATGGCTATACAAAGATTAACTTTCCCGCACCGGCCGATAAAAATCATAAGCTATAAGTTGGCTCAATAAAGGTCGTAAATACGGGGGGCTCCTCATTTAGGGCGCCCCTATTAATGGCGCAAGAAAAAAGTTCAGCTTGAAATCAAAGTGCTCCTTCAATTAGAATGAAAAATAGTCTATAAGTTATTAAGAACTAAAGAATATTATGAGCGCTCAAGCCGAAAGACACAATATCGTCCAAAGTGGCATGGCCTATCACCTGGGTCGCGGCCTGCGTGAGGGTGCCTTTTTACTGCTGCTGGCGGTTGCGCTGTATTTTTTAATGGCACTGCTGACCTATTCGGCCAATGATCCCGGCTGGTCTTTTGTCGGGCCGAGTGATTCGGTAGCTAATGCCGGCGGCCGAACCGGTGCCTGGTTTGCCGATGTCAGTCTTTACCTGTTCGGCTTGTTTGCCTATCTGGTGCCGGTCATGGTGGCCTATAGCGGCTGGATGGTTTTCAAGGAACGCAATCCGGATAACAGTATCAATACCCATTTGCTCATTGTCCGCTGGATTGGTTTTTTTGTTACCTTGTTCAGTGGTACCAGCCTTTCCCATATGTATATTGGTGAAGTCGGCCAGCGCCTGCCTATGGGCGCGGGCGGTATTCTGGGTGATACGCTGGGTGAAATGGTGGTTACTGCACTGGGAATGCAGGGCGCGACCCTGATTGTGATGGCTTTATTTCTGGCCGGCTTTACCCTGTTTAGCGGTTTGTCCTGGTTGCAACTGGTGGATCGTATTGGTGCGGCTACCCTGTACACGGCTGTGTGGCTACGTAAGCAATGGAAGCGCCTGGCAATGGCCCGTTCAGGTCGTAAACTGCGTCAACAGCGGGTGGCCGTGGTTAAAAAGGAAAAACGCAAGGTCAAGGCAAGAAAAGCGCCCAGGATAGAGCCGGTGGTACGTGCCCCGGTCATCAGCAAGCGGGTTGAAAAAGAGCGTCAGGTGCCTTTATTCGAGAATATGCCGGACAGTGATTTGCCGCCACTGGCCTTGCTGGATGAGCCACCACCACCCGCCGCCGGTCATTCTGCAGAAACCCTGAAAACACTCTCGCGACTGGTAGAACTGAAATTGCGGGATTTCAAAATTGAAGCTCAGGTCATGGCCATTCATCCCGGCCCGGTGGTTACTTTACTGGAACTGTCTCTGGCCCCCGGCACCAAAGCCAGCAAAGTAACCGGCGTGGCCAGTGATCTGGCGCGAGCCCTGTCCAAGCTGAGTGTGCGCGTGGTTGAAGTGATTCCGGGAAAATCGCATATCGGCCTTGAAATTCCAAATGAAACCCGGGAAATCGTTGTACTTAGCGAGATATTGCGTTCAGAAGAATACGAGCAGGCCAAATCACCGCTGACTATTGCCATGGGCAAGGATATTTCCGGCAATCCGGTCACGGCCGATCTGGCAAAAATGCCCCATGCGCTGATTGCGGGCACCACCGGCTCGGGTAAATCGGTGGCGATCAATGCCATGATTCTCAGCTTGTTGTTCAAGGCTACTCCGAAGCAGGTACGGCTTATCATGATTGACCCGAAAATGCTGGAATTATCGGTCTATGAAGGTATTCCGCATCTACTCACGCCGGTGGTTACCGATATGAAGCAGGCCGCCAATGCGCTGCGCTGGTGTGTGGGTGAAATGGAGCGCCGCTATCAACTGATGGCGGCACTGGGCGTGCGTAATCTGGCTGGTTATAACCGCAAGCTGGCCGATGCCCGCAAGGCCGGCCAACCCTTGCTGGATCCCTTGTTCAAAGCGGAAGAACAATTGACTGGCGATACAGAACCGCTTGTGGCGCCCGAGTTGGAACCTATGCCCATGATTGTGGTCGTAATCGACGAGCTGGCCGATATGATGATGGTGGTGGGCAAGAAGGTAGAACAGTTGATTGCCCGCCTGGCGCAAAAAGCACGTGCAGCCGGTGTGCATTTATTACTGGCTACACAAAGACCGTCTGTGGATGTGTTAACCGGCTTGATTAAAGCCAATATTCCAACCCGTCTGGCCTTTCAGGTGTCGTCACGTATTGATTCGCGCACAGTGCTGGATCAGATGGGCGCAGAACAACTGCTGGGGCACGGTGACAGTCTGTTTTTGCCATCCGGCACCAGCATCTGTCAGCGTGTACACGGTGCTTTTGTGGATGACCATGAAGTTCATCATGTGGTCAGCCATCTGAAAAAGAACAGCCAGCCGCAATATCTGGATGAGATTTTGCAGGAGCCGAAGGAAGCCATTCCCGGTTTGGCGGATAGCGGCGGCGATAGTGAAGATATGGACCATCTGTATGATGAAGCGGTGGCTATAGTGACCAAATCCCGCCGCGCATCCATATCGGGTGTACAGAGACGCTTGAAGATTGGTTATAATCGGGCGGCCAGAATGATAGAAGAAATGGAACGAACCGGTGTTGTTTCCAGTCCTGACCACGGTGGTGGCCGTGAGGTACTGGCACCCCCTCCACCCAAGGACTGAATATTGAACCTGGGTTCTTCGGTTGACCGCTTCGAGCCGCTTATCAGCCAATGAGATTCCCGCTGAATTGTGCCCATGCCCGTCACTGTTGGAGGAATACCGCTACCGGGCGGATTGCACGCTTGTGGCGGCAGAGAGCCGCGTTGCACCACCACAAACCGGCACTTCACTCCATCCAACAGAGGATTTCCGCTTGAAAAATTATTGTCTGCTGCTATTGGCCGGGCTGTGTCTGATCGCCCAGCCAGCACTGGCCGAGCCCGAAAACGGGCGTACCCAAATGCAACATTTTCTGAGCAATCTGTCTACCTGGCAGGCCCATTTTGAGCAGACCATGTTAAATTCCGAGCAGAACGATTCTGTGCTCTACCGGGGCAAGTTATCGGTCCTGCGCCCGGGTCGTTTCCGCTGGGATTATAGCGAACCGGAAGAGCGTTTGATTATTGCGGATGGTGAGCATATCTGGTTACTTGAAAATGATCTGGAACAAGTGACGGTTGCGTCTCAAAAAAAGATACTACAGGGTACTCCGGCACAGTTTCTGATTGATGATGAGCCGCTGGAAAAGTCTTTTGACATCGTTGATATCGGTTCGAAACGGGGTTTGCAATGGGTTGAGTTATTACCCAAAAAGCAGGAAGCCGAGTTTCGGCGCATTATTATCGGCTTTGCGCACAACCAGCTGCAACAGATGGAAATGTTTGATCAATATGGTCAGGCAACCCGGATTTCCTTCCGCCAGGGAGTTAAAAACAAGCCCCTGGCGGCCAGCCTGTTCGAATATGAGCCGCCTGATGGCTTTGATGTCTTCAGCCGGTAATGAGTTCAGATGACCTGTTCGGGCAATCTCAGGCCGCTTATCGCCCGTTAGCAGACCGCCTCAGGCCGCAGTTGCTGGATGGCTTTTTCGGTCAGCAACATCTTCTGCAGGCAGGCATGCCATTGCGTGCCGCCATTGAACAGGGCAAGCTGCATTCCATGATTTTCTGGGGCCCCCCGGGCACCGGAAAAACCACCCTGGCGCAAATGATCAGCCAGCAGAGTGATGCGCGTTTTATTAAATTGTCGGCTGTATTGTCGGGGGTGAAAGATATACGCGCTGCGGTCGATGAAGCCCGTCTGGCCCGGCAGCAGAGCAATCGCCTGACCGTTTTATTTATTGATGAAGTGCATCGTTTCAATAAAAGCCAGCAGGATGCCTTTTTGCCGCATGTTGAAGATGGCAGCCTGATTTTTATTGGTGCGACCACCGAAAACCCGTCCTTTGAATTAAATAATGCCTTGTTGTCCCGCGCCAGGGTTTATGTTTTAAAACCACTGGATCAGGAAGCACTGCAGCAGGTGTTGCAACGGGCGCTGCAGGATAAGGAATTGGGTCTGGGGGCACAGTGCAAGCTGGATGAGGCGGCCCGGGAAATGCTGCTTACGGCCGCCGATGGTGATGCGCGTCGTTTACTGAATCTTCTTGAGATTGCCATAGACCTGTCCTCTGACAACGGCCTGATTGACTCGGCACTGATGTCAATGGTTGCGGGCGAGGGTACTCGTCGATTCGACAAGGGCGGTGAGGCATTTTATGACCAGATCTCGGCACTGCATAAGTCGGTACGAGGTTCAGCCCCGGATGCAGCGCTGTATTGGTTATGCCGTATGCTGGATGGCGGCGCTGATCCGCTTTATCTGGCTCGCCGGGTATTGCGTATGGCTTCAGAAGATATTGGTAATGCAGACCCGCGTGCTTTGCAAATCTGTCTGAATGCCTGGGATACGCAGCAGCGGCTGGGTTCTCCCGAAGGTGAACTGGCGCTGGCCCAGGCGGTACTGTATCTGGCTTGCGCGCCCAAGAGTAACGCGGTTTATTCAGCCTTTAACAAAGCCATGCAGCAGGTGCGTAAGCAGCCCTCCTACGAAGTGCCGGTGCATTTGCGTAACGCACCCACGCAACTGATGAAATCACTGGATTACGGCAAAGCCTATCGCTATGCGCATGACGAGCCGCATGCTTATGCGGCCGGCGAAAATTATTTTCCGGATGATATGCGCAAAGAGGTGTGGTACAAGCCGGTTGAACGTGGGCTGGAAGCCAAGATTCAACAGCGTCTGGCTTATTATCGTGAGCTTGATCAGCAGGCGATGCTTGCTAAAGGCCAGCAGGAAAGGCAGGATTAAAGCGGGTCAAGCCTGATCAGGCTTGACCCGTACCTGAATCTGTATCTTCAGGGCGGATACAGGGTGTATGAACTTGTTTTCACAGTGGAATTAAAAAATCTTAGCTTCACCCATTGGTTAAGCGGGCATTTTTTAAACCGCTGTGGAATCAAGAGCATGCGCACTGTGCCGTCATGAAGATACGGATTCAGGTAGTAAGTAATGCTTATAAAGAGAAGCTCTTGTTAATACCCAGACCGAACAGGTGAACGCTGGTTTCGTATTTGCCATTCAGTGCTGAAGTACCGTTTACATCACCACCGGTAAAGGTTTTTTTGCCTTTGTAGTTGCGATCATCCACCTTGACATACATGTAACCACCTTCAAGCTGCCAGCCACCACTGAATGTGTGACCTACACCAACACTGAACAGTTGGCGATCATCACCCGGTATGCGGGCACTGAAATAATTGTCATTGATGGGGGTTTCATCATAGGTAGTGTTTGAACGAAAACGATTAAACCCTAAGAAAAACAATAATCTATATACTGTTCAGTGGACTAAAGATTATAATGCCTGTATCC
>JAHXHF010000280.1 GCA_025656895.1 gamma proteobacterium symbiont of Bathyaustriella thionipta | reverse complement strand
CCTGGATACAGGCATTATAATCTTTAGTCCACTGAACAGTATATAGATTATTGTTTTTCTTAGGGTTTAATCGTTTTCGTTCAAACACTAGGTAGCAACTCTGTAAGTCAGGCAATCTTGCCTAAAACTCAGGCTTGCCAGCCCATCAGGGTTGAGCAAAAACCTCTTTCAGAAAGCGCTGCATTTGTGCCCATGAGCGCCGGTCGGCAGACTCATCATACACCAGCGCCTCTATACCGTATTGTTTAGCATTGGGGTTGGTAAAACTATGCCGGGCGCCCCCGTATATATCCATTTGCCAGTCAACATCAGCTTGATCCAGTGCCTGCTGGAAAGCGCGGATGCGCTCAACCGGCACAAAAGGGTCGGCACTGCCATGCTCGACCAGTATTTTGCTTTCGATGTGTTTTGCATCCGCCGGACTGGCTACCGGCAATGAGCCGTGAAAACTGACCACGCCGCGCAGATCAGCACCCGCATAGGCTAACTGCATAACCGTAGCGCCACCAAAACAATAGCCAATGGCGGCTATTTTTTTATCATCCACCCTTTTGTGCTCACGTAATTTCTGCAGCCCCAGTTCTGCCCGATGACGCCATTGCTGAATATTGCCGCTGATCTGCTTCATCCATTCCGAGGCCTGCTTGCCATGCCCGGTCACTTTGTCGTCACCGTACATATCCAGGGCAAAAGCGACATAGCCCAGTGATGCCAGCATATCGGCACGCTGGCGAGCATAATCATTCATGCCCCACCATTCGTGCGCCAGAAGAACCCCCGGACGCTTGCCACTAATGGCATCATCCCAGGCTATATAACCTCGCAACAGGGTGTCTCCATCCCGGTATTGTAAAGACTCATGCTGTATTTGCCCAAAAGCTGGAGAAGCACCTGCAAAGACAAACAGCAGTAAAATAAATTTTCGCATCATAAGCAATTTATTTAAGTTGGCGCTGATCAACCATGTCATCTTTGGTGTTGAATTTTTTATCGGCTCCGGCTGAACGCAGAGTAAAACCGGATGACGTCGCCTCGATTTTAATGGCCGTACCCCAGCCGTCCTGCAGATTGTCAGAGCCCAGACCCAGGTCTTCCGCCATCAGTGCAAGATCCACCGTGCGCGGATCAAAACTACTGGCAAAATTGATCAGCCATTCCATGACCGAGCCATTCAGAGCCGTCAAACGTTTACGCGTTATCTGCTCCGGACCCGTGGCCATTTTTTGTGGCTGGGCATTTTGGGCTTGAGCCGTATTTGCTGATGGCGATGTCGCAGAACGAGCCGCGTCCTCATCGCCTCCCGCAAATAATATGAACAGCAGGCCGATAACCAGTAACAAAACACCTCCACCCAGAAGCAGGATACCCACCGGCAGCTTTGACTTTTTTTGTCTGCTTGCGGCGCCGCATTTGAGTCATCATTGAATGAAGAAGGGTGTAGCGTTGGAAAATGTTGCGGTGGTACAAAGTCTTCCTGTGTATTTTCAGCACCAGAGGCAGGCGCACGGTTGAACTGGCTAACCAGCATGCTGCTGTCTGCATCTTCCGATACAGTGGCTGTGGCAGCAGCTTCAGCTTCTGTTTGTTCTAACTCCACATTCTCCAATGCCAGAGAAGCATTGACCACCGGTTCAATACTGCACTTGGCACCCAGCATATTGGCCTTTTCCAGTATGCGCTCGGCTTTAGCCCGGGGGTAGGTGCGTTTTAATTTGGCACGTTTTCCCTGCAGCAGGCTTTCTGCTTTTTCCTTTGGAATATGCAGCCACTCTTCAAGATCCTGCACTACATCCGCGTGCAAGCGATCTCCGCTGATTTCTCCGGAAAAAACAATACGAAATTGTAGGCCTTCTGTTGTCATAGCATAGATTTTATAAATTGTTACTCACTCATGGAGCAATACAATGCATTGACCCCACCACTAATATCTGCCTTCCTGCTCTTTGATACAACGATTCAGAGTGAATCAAACGGCAATCGTTGGCTCGTGCTGGTCGATAATACACTACCCGTACAACAGAAACGATATTGATCCGGAAAATACGCCCACAAGTTGCTGAAGACCCGCACCCACTCTAACAATGACAGAAACCGGCCATGAGAGGCAACCATATCAATTGATTAAAACAAACCGTTTCTGTGAAGACAAAATACTCCGAACTTGAATGAATTTAGCCTTTTTCCATACAGAAAAATCAGTACCAGTTATCATTTTACGCATATTTAGTAGCAAGCCAAATGATTGCGATTCAGCAAGCTTGCGTTACACTGCTATCATGCCAAAAAAGTTCAAACCACCCAAATTGCTATTGCGCCGCATCGGCCGTGCCATTGTCGATTTTGACATGATTCGCCCACACGACCGTATTCTGCTGGGAGTATCCGGTGGCAAGGATTCGCTCGCACTGCTTGAGTTGTTACACCACCTGCAAAGCTATGCACCGGTAAAGTTTGATCTGGCCGCAGTCACGGTTGATCCTGAAGTAGATGGTTTTGACCCATCCACCCTGGAAGAGCATTTTCAACAACTGTCCGTACCCTGGTATTACCGCCGCCAGGCCATCATGCAGGAAGCCAAAAAGCATATGCGCGGAAAATCATTCTGTGCCTATTGCTCACGCATGAAGCGCGGCATCATGTACGATGTGGCGCGCCGCGAAGGCTACAATGTACTGGCACTGGCGCAACATCTGGATGACCTGGCTGAAAGCTTTCTGATGTCGGCTTTTCATGGCGGCCAGTTACGCACCATGAAAGCCCATTATATCAATGACCGTGGTGATATCCGCATCATCAGACCCCTGGTGTACTGTCGCGAAAGGCAAACCGCTGACTACGCCCGCCAGGCCGCCCTGCCGATTATCCCGGACAGTTGCCCGGCCTGTTTTTCCATGCCCACCGAGCGCGAACGCATGAAGCAGTTGCTGGCTGAACAGGAAGGACACAATAAACAATTATTTGCCAGCCTGTTACGTGCCATGCAGCCGTTACTGTCTGAAAATAACAAGCAGGACTGACAACTACTCAGCTACTCCTTTTTTATTCACTGAGTTATCCCGTTTCTGCCTGACGCAGTCAGACAGCAACCGCCGGATTGACAATATAATCCAGCAACAGGCCGATAAAAATCGACATACCGAGACAGTTGTTATTGATAAAAGCCGCGAAACAATGTTGCGGCTGCCGATCCCTGATGAGATATTGCTGACGCAAACCGAACAGGGCCGCCACAAACAAGCCGCCATACCAGAGCCAGCCACGACCCGCCTGCGCACCCACCGCAATCAGCATCAGCAGCATCAGAATCTGTAACAGGCCGATCAACAGGCGATCATATTCAGCAAACAGAATGGCGCTTGATTTAACACCGATCCTGAGGTCGTCTTCACGATCCACCATGGCGTATTCGGTGTCATAAACCAGCGTCCAGACAACAGTTGCGCAAAACAACAACCAGCCCAACGGCGACACACTGCCGGTCAGTGCCGTAAAAGCCATAGGCACCGCGCAACCGAAAGCCATACCCAGCACCAGTTGCGGCAAATGCGTGTAGCGCTTCATAAACGGATAACTGGCTGCCAACAATACCGCAACCACCGATATATACAGCGTCACGCGGTTAAGCAGCAACACCAGCGCAAAGGCCAGCAGAGACAGAATAATAAAAACACCCAGCGCCTCAGCTGCCGAGACTTCGCCGGTAATCAGCAGACGCTGACGGGTACGCTCAACTTCACCGTCTATTTTGCGGTCGGCAAAATCATTGATGGCGCAACCGGCCGAGCGCATCAAAATAACACCGGCAATAAATATCAACACAACGCCCCAGCGGGGATGACCTTCTCCGGCGAACCACAAAGCCCATAAAGCCGGCCATAACAGCAACATGATACCGATCGGCTTATCCAGCCTTACCAGCCGATAATAGGCGCTGAAACGGGCATTCAGGCCAGCTTTCTTTTTAACTTCAGCAACCTTCGGGGGGGCTTTGTGTCGCCGCGCCTGGCATCTTTTTTTGCTTGCTTTGGTCATGCTAATAATTCCGCCAGATAGACTTCATTCACCAGTAACAAATGTCCGGCCATACGATACAGGGTTCGCCTGGCCCACAATTCCTGCGCTGTCTCAGCGCTCTGTTGCAGTGCCAGCTGAAACAGAGCATGGCGTGGCAACAGGCGCGCATATTCTGTTTGCAGTCTTTGTGCACCAGGGTCAATAAACAATAAATGACCCAACGGTCTTTCACCCAGAAAGGCCAGACGACGCGCACTGCCCCGCAGGCTGCCGACCGGGATCACGGTACGCGCGAATACCCAGGAATCATCTCCACATTCCAGGCTCACATGACGCAGCAGTGCCCAACTACCTGAACGCATATTCAAGCGACTCATCTCACTTAACCAGGCACGCTGAAAATCATTTTGTTGCAGGTGTACTCTGAATGAGGGGCCGCAACCTGACATCAAACGTGTCGTTAGTGAGCCGCTATCACTCAGCCAGTCATAGACCGGCGGGGGAATACCAAGCTGTTTGCTGTTGCCGGCTAAAAACCAGCGTGGTTCATTGAGCATAGGACAATATTTTCTCTAATACAGGTCTGCGATTATCCTGAATCCAACTATTCAGGACAGATTCAGAATTATGCCACATCAGGCACGCGCATAGTCCAGCCGCTTGCCCATCCAACGCTCGATCAAGCTGGGTAAAAGTTCCGCATGCTCTTGTAAAAGCTGGTCAGCTGCCTGCTGCGCCGGTGGCAACAGTTCAGCATCCCGAATCAAATCGGCCACCCGCATTTGCAACAGACCTGTCTGGCGGGTACCCAGTATTTCACCCGGGCCGCGAATTTCCAGATCAAGCCGAGCAATCTGGAAGCCGTCATTACTTTCCCGCATGGCCTTTAAGCGCGCCTTTCCATTGGCCGACAGCCGACCGCCATACATCAGCACACAAAAACTTTGTTGCGAGCCACGCCCAACCCGACCACGTAGCTGATGCAATTGCGCCAACCCCAGGCGCTCGGCATTTTCGATAATCATCAATGAGGCATTGGACACATCAACCCCCACTTCAATGACCGTGGTTGCCACCAGCAAATCAATGTCAGCCTGATGAAACTGTTGCATGACGGCACTTTTTTCGGCCGCTTTCATGCGTCCGTGCAGCAGCCCCACATTCAATTCCGGCAAGGCTTCGCTGAGTAATTCTGCCGTATCCTGCGCCGCCTGACATTGCAAAGATTCCGACTCCTGAATCAGGGTACACACCCAGTAGGCCTGGCGACCCTCTGCGCAAGCCGCCCGCACCCGACTGATCACATCCGGGCGACGCTGTTCTGCAATAACAGAGGTTTTAACCGCTTTGCGGGCGGGGGGAAGCTCATCAATAATAGACAAATCCAGATCGGCGTAGGCCGCCATGGCCAGCGTTCGGGGGATGGGGGTGGCCGTCATTACCAACTGATGAGGTGAGTGCTCACTATCATCTCTTTGCGATAAAGCCAGTCGTTGATGAACGCCAAAGCGATGCTGCTCATCAATAATGGCCAGCCCCAGGCGGGCAAAAACCACATCTTTCTGAAACAGGGCATGGGTACCGATAGCAATCAGCGCCTGTGGGGCGGCCATGCGTTGCAGCAGCTTTTCCCGTTCACGCCCCTTGGCGCGCGAAGTCAGATAGACAATCTCAATACCCAGCGGCTGCAGGCGAGCTTCAAACTCACGCTGGTGCTGTTCAGCCAGCATTTCAGTGGGCGCCATCAAGGCTACCTGCAAGCCCGCCTCCAGAACCTGCAGAGCCGCCAATGCAGCCACGATGGTTTTACCACTGCCAACATCCCCCTGTATCAGCCGCAGCATGGGGCTGGCCCGGCCCAGGTCATGGCTGATTTCGGCGCTGACCCGTTGCTGGGCTGCGGTCAGATGAAAGGGCAGGGACTGCAACAATTTCTTTACCTGCCGCCCACCTTGCGGACAGGCAAAAGCAGATACCTGCTGCGCCCAATGACGCAATTGGCGCAAACTGGCCTGATGGGTTAATAATTCCTCAAAGGCCAGTCGCCGCTGCGCCGGATGCCGACCCTCGGCCAGTTGTTGCAGATCGGCATCCAGTGGTGGCCGATGCAGATATTGCAATGTCTGCTGCATGCTGAGACCGGCATGGCTCTGAGTAATGGAATCAGGCAGCAGTTCCGGCACCGGCAGCAGACCACTGCGCATCATTTGCAGCGCCTGATCAGTCAGTTTGCGCCACAGTTGTTGCGATACGCCTTCTGTACCGGGGTAGACAGGCGTAATCACTTCTTCCAGTTGCACAGGGGCATCGCTGGCATACAAACGATATTCGGGGTGGATCATCTCCGCTTTGGCGGGCCCGTTGCGCACCTCCCCGAAACAATGCACCCGCATGCCGCGTCTGAAGGCCTTTTGCTGGGCCTGATTGAAATAAAAAAACCGCAATAACAAGCTGCCGCTGGCATCCGCCACCTGCACCAGCAAAGAACGCCTGCGGCCATAACGGATATCGGCCGCCTCCACCTCTCCCACAATGGCTAGCCGTTCACCCGCACGAATACTGCCGATGGGACAAACCCGGCTGCGATCTTCGTAGCGCAGCGGCAAATGAAACAGCAGTTGCTGGATATTTTGCAAGCCCAGTGCCGACAGCTTTTCCGCCAGTTTGGGGCCGACACCTTTCAGATCCGTCAGGCTGAGCGACACGGTGGCTGAAATACCCTGCGTACGATCATTCAGGACGAGGCACAGCAGCCAGTCCGGCAGTAAAACCCATTAAGGATACCGGCACCCGCAGTCCCTGTCGATTTCGCTCTGCCATAATGACATAGGCCATTTTTCCTGCCTGCAAAGCCTTCAACAAGTTATCCCCCAGACTGACCGTTACCGCGCAGCCACCGGCATCACAGGATTCATACGGCCAACGATAAATCTTGCCGGCATCCACCTGTAACATGAGCCCCGGTGGCAAACTGACGCCCAGTGGCACCTGCAGCAAGGCTACCGGCTGCGTGCCACCGGGAAGATAGCCAACCTGCACGATCAGTACGGTTTCACCGCTGTCTTTCAATGATAATCGCTGGGCGATATGGCATACCCGCTGGCCACGATCAGAAAGCTCACAAGCCATTTGCCAATCTTTAAAAACTGCATCATCGGCAACCGCCAGCAATGGCGACATCATCAAAGCCGCCCACAAAAACAAGGCTGCCCGGCTATAAGGCCGCCACACTGAAAATCCATTCATATCATCCATCACTGTTGCTGTTGAGCACCATAATCGCATCCATTTCAACCTTTACATCTTTCGGTAAAGCGGCTACGCCCACCGCAGCGCGTGCAGGGTAGGGTGGCTGAAAATATTCAGCCATCACCTCATTCACCAGTGCAAAATGGCTTAGATCGGTCAGAAATACATTCAGCTTAACCACATCCGCCAGACTGCCGCCGGCCGCGTTGGCGATCGCCTGCAGATTATTAAATACCTGGCGTATCTGCCCATCCATATCTCCCTGCAGTAATTCCATATTGGCGGCTTGCAGAGGAATCTGTCCGGAAAGATAAACCGTATTATCGACCCGCACCGCCTGTGAATAAGTGCCTATGGCCTGTGGCGCCTGATCGGTTTGAATGCTGTGTTTTTTCACTATTTCGAACTCCCTTGCTACTTGCTTCTGGTAAAAATCAACCCTTGTTACGCTGTACACGGATGACGGAAGGCAGCGCTTTTATGGCACGGATAAGCTTTGCCAGATGCTGCCGGTCCCGAACCGTAACCAGAAAATCGATACTACTGGAAACCCCGTCACGCTCTTCAACAAAAACATTTTCGATGTTGGACTCCTGCGCGGATATGGCTGCCGCAACGGTAGCCAGAACACCCCGGCGGTTACCCACATCCACCCTCAAAGCGGTTTTGAATTCCGCGTCCAGATCCTTTTCCCATTGAACATCAATCCAGTTTTCAGCATTTTTATGGAAGTCACCCAGGTTCGGACATCCCTGGCGATGCACCACAAGGCCGGAGCCCCGGCTGAAAACACCGGTTATCCCGTCACCTGGAATGGGACGGCAGCACTTGGCAAAACGCACCACCATGCCTTCTGTTCCCTTAAGCAACAAAGGTTCTTTGTGCCTTTCTTTTACCTCGGGCAATTCCCCTTCCTCTTTATCCGCCATCAGCCAACGGGCCACCAGTAAAGCCATGCGATTACCCAGGCCAATCTCGACCAGTAAATCATCAATGGCACGCAACTTATACTCATCCAGCAAATGCTGTAGAAGCGGCTTTTCAAGTTGCTGCAGCGTTACCCCCCAGGATTCAAGCTCACGATTCAACATGCGCTCGCCCAAAATAACCGCCTCACGCCGCTTGAGTTGCTTGAGATGCGCGCGTATGGCCGAGCGGGCCTTGCCGGTGACGACAAAATTCAGCCAGGACAGGTGTGGCTGCGCCTGCTCAGAGGTGATAATTTCCACCGTCTGACCGCTATAGGGACGGGTTTTCAGAGGTAATAAATGATGGTCAACGCGCGCCATGACGCAATGATTACCCACATCAGAATGCACCGCGTAAGCAAAATCCACCAAAGAAGAACCTTTGGGCAATACCATGATGCGCCCTTTGGGGGTAAACAGATAAACCTCATCAGAAAACAGGTCAACCTTCACATGCTCCAGGAATTCCATGGAGTCACCCGCATTTTTTTGCATTTCCAGCAGGCTTTGCAGCCACTCAGCCGCCGGCTGCTGGCATTCGACCGTATCACTTTTATACAGCCAGTGCGCTGCAATACCGGTTTCTGCCATAGTATTCATGGCTCGTGTGCGAATCTGGATTTCCACCGGCATGCCATGCGGGCCGAATAACACCGTATGCAATGATTGATAACCATTCGACTTGGGAATGGCGATATAGTCCTTGAAATGCCCGGGGACCGGCTTGTACAGATTGTGCATAACACCCAAAACGCGATAACAGGCATCCACATTCTCCACCACGATACGAAACGCATACACATCGGCTATTTCGCTAAAGGGCAGCTTTTTACTGCGCATCTTGCGGTAAATGCTGTAAAGCCGCTTTTCGCGACCCATAACCTCGCCCGCCAGATCCTCCTGCGTCAGACGGCGATTAACCGCTTTTTCAATTTTATTAATCAGCTCATTGCGATTGCCACGGGCGGTTTTTACCGCCTGACTGAGAATGCGGAAGCGCATCGGCCAATAGGCTGCAAAGCTGAGCTCCTCCAGCTCCATCCGAATGGTATTGATGCCCAGACGGTTGGCGATGGGCGCGTAAATTTCCAGTGTTTCACGCGCAATACGGCGGCTTTTTTCCGGCCGCATAACACCCAGTGTGCGCATATTGTGCAGACGATCGGCCAGTTTTATGATGATGACACGCACATCTTTTGCCATAGCCAGCATCATTTTTCGAAAATTAGCGGCCTGAGCTTCTTCATGTGAACTAAACTTTAAATGCGTCAGTTTACTGACGCCGTCCACCAGCTCGGCAATTTCCGCGTCAAACAATTTTTCCAATTGCTCTTTTTGCGTTTCTGTATCTTCGATGACATCGTGCAGAATAGCGGCCATCAGACATTTGTGATCCAGCCGCAGACCGGCCAGTATGCGGGCTACCGCAACAGGGTGATAAATATAAGGCTCGCCGGACAGACGCTTTTGCCCTTCATGCGCTTCCGCTCCAAACAGGTAGGCACGATACACATCACGGATTTGTTGCGGTTCAAGGTAGGATTCCAGACAAACAAGCAGATCACTGACCAGAAAACGCGCGCTTTGCGGCGCGTCTATCAGACGATAATCGGGCTGGCTACTGTCGGTGGCCGTATCCGGCATTCGGAAGGCTCGCTACTCATTAAGGATGAGTATAACTATAGCGAACAATAACGCAGCCGGTAAGCTGTTTTGTCAGAAATGCTGTGAGAAAGATGATCCGCCTTCAATGGAATCCGTCAGGCTTCTGCGGCAGAGCCGGATTCAGCTAACAGTCGGGCAATTTCAGCAGAGGCTTCGTCCATTTGCAGTTCGGATTCTGCCGGCGTTTCCAGTTCTTCAACCCGGTCGGCGTCCAGTAAGCCTTCCGCAATTTCGCGCAAGGCAATAACCGTGGGCTTGTCATTTTGTGGATCAACCAGTGGTTGCACACCTTTACTGATTTGACGCGCACGTTTGGATGCCAATAAAACCAGGCCAAAGCGGTTATCGACATGCTCCAGACAATCTTCAATAGTGACGCGCGCCATGCTGTTACTCCAACTCTTAAGATATTAGTGGGCGGGAATTCTAACCCAAGTGAGAAGATTCAGCCAGCAAAGCCGCCAACATATCCGCATGTTTTGCCTGCTGGCGCTGTTTTTTTAAACGATGGGCCACAAATACAGCCTGTATTTCCGCCAGAGCTTTGTCAAAATTCTTGTTTACGATCAAATAATCAAACTCATCAAAATGAGACAGGTCGCTGACCGCATCACGCATGCGGCGGTTGATAACAGTCTCACTATCCTGCCCCCGGGAGCTAAGCCGCCTGCGTAGTTCAGCCACGGAAGGCGGCACAATAAAAATACTGACAACCTCTTTAAAGGTAGCGCGAATTTGCTGCGCACCCTGCCAGTCAATTTCCAGAATCACATCCTGACCGGAAGCTAACTGGGATTCAATAGCAGGCCTTGAAGTACCATAGTAATGATCAAACACACAGGCATGTTCCAGAAAAACACCTTCTGCCACCAAAGCCTTGAATGTCGCATCATCGACAAAATGATACTGCACTCCATTCTGTTCACCGGGCCTGGGCGCACGCGTGGTATGAGAGACGGACAGTGAAACAGCCTCATCCTGCTGCAATAAGGCATTCAGCAAGCTGGTTTTGCCGGCTCCGGATGGTGCGCTGATGACATAGAGCTGTCCCGATAGTGATTTATTCAATATTCTGTACCTGTTCCCGCATCTGCTCAATACTGACTTTCATTTCCACCGCCAATTGAGTCAAGCCGGCATCCGCCGACTTGGAGGCAATGGTATTAGCTTCACGATTCAATTCCTGCATGAGAAAATCCAGACGACGCCCAAGCACGCCCCCTTGCTGCAGTAGCCGTTCTATTTCGAACAGATGTGTTCGCAAACGATCGATTTCTTCGCTGACATCCAGCTTTTGTGCCAACAGCGCCATTTCCTGAGCCAGGCGTTGCTCATCTATTTCAGCGGCCAGTTCCTGCAACCTTGCCTGCAGCCGTAGCCTGAATTGCTTCAATACTTCCGGCAAGCTGGCTTCTGCCTGCTCGATCAACTGCTGTAAAACCGTCACACGGGATAATAATGCCTCGCATAAGGCATCGCCCTCTCTCAAACGGCTTTCATAGAGGGAATCTACCCCCTGCTGTAACAACTTTAATAGAGCCGGCCTGAGAGTTGCAGCAGACAATTCCCGCTGCTGTACCACGCCCGGCCACTTCAGCATATCCAGCGTACTCAAAGGCGTCGCATCCCACAATTTATCGGATACACTACGAACGGCTTTAACCAGCTGCTGTAGCTTTTGTTCATCAATACAGATCTCGGCATCCGCATCATCCAGCTCACTGATACGCAACGAGCAATCTATTTTGCCACGTCGAAAAACCCGGCTGGCCAGCTGCCGCACTTCCGGCTCCAACGCCCGCCATGCATCTGGAAGGCGAATGCTGATATCCAGGTAACGATGATTAACCGAACGTATTTCCCACATCAGACGGATGCCATCCAGTTCATGGTCGATACTTGCAAAGCCGGTCATACTGCAAATTTTTGACATATAACGGGCTTCCTTTTTTTAAATAGTGATTGCTGAACATTTATCGCGTAAGGGCAAGCTCATTATACACCGGCACGATTAAGCTACCTATCTCTCCGGGCTGGTCTATTATAGACTCAACTTGAAACTTTAGAGAGCCCGCTTCCATGTCTCCATCAAATTGCAGTTCCGCCTGTGACAGCTTTTCGGTTATGCTTAGCACATGGCCGAAATAAGACCCAGAAACAGCCTGCCCCCAGGCACAGAAATCGATTGCTATCAAATTGAAAAGCTTATTGGCAGTGGTGGATTCAGCCTGATCTACCTGGCTCGCGACATGGACAGTGGCGAAAAGGTTGTTATCAAGGAGTTCCTGCCCAAAAAGCTGGCGCGCAGGGAACAGGATTCACGCAGTATCTGCCTGCTGAGCGATACCAAAGTCGATTCTTTTCATCAGGGACGCAAGCTGTTCTATCAGGAAGCCCGCGTTCTGGCCACACTGAAACACACCAACATTGTTCGGGTAAGAAACTTTTTTCTCAGCAACGATACCGCTTACCTGATTATGGATTATGAAGGCGGACGCAATCTGGGGCGTTACATTAAAGCGCGCAAAGGCGGCTTAAGTACCACCTTTCTGATGACCGTTTTTCCACCTTTGCTGGATGCGCTGGATCTGATTCATGACCACAGTCTGCTGCATCTGGACATCAAGCCCAGCAATATTCACCTGCGCCCGGGTGGCGATCCATTGATTCTGGACTTTGGTGCTGCTCATCATGTGCGCCGCAAGGGCCAATCAAAAACCGGGCGGGTCATTACACCCGGCTTTTCTCCGCTGGAACAATATTATTCTGCCGGCAATATCGGTCCCTGGTCCGATGTTTACGCGGTAGGCGCCACCATGCGGGCCTGCATTGAAGGCAAGCCTCCTCCAACCTCCATCGAACGCCATGCCAAAGATAAAATGAAACCGGCTGTGCAGGCCTTTAAACGACGCTATTCCAAGCGCCTGCTGGAACTGGTGGACTGGGCCATGGAGATCAGCGAGGGCAATCGCCCGCAAACAGCCGCTGAACTTCGCCATGCCATGCTCGAACATGCCGGTCGCCCCAGTGCTGATAACGCCACTGCCAGCGGAGTCGGCTAGTGAGCAAGCCGTACGAAATCAGCCAGGTAAGCCTGCAGGGCAATCGCCCCATGAACCAGGATCGTTGCGCCCTGTTCGAGACCGAGGATGGCGTACTGATCATACTGGCCGATGGCATGGGCGGTCATCCCAAGGGAGAAGAAGCCGCCCAACTGGTTATAGATGCCTGTTATGGCAACTATCTTAATCACAAGAAACCGGTGGTTAATCCGGCAGAAATGCTGCGTGAAATGTTGAGTAATGCGCATCAAAGTATTTACAGCTTTGGCCAGCAGCAAAAACCGCCCATTGACCCGCGCAGTACCGCTGTTGTGGTACTGGTACAAAATGGCCTGGTTTACTGGACTCATATCGGAGATTCGCGTTTTTATCACTGCCGTCAGGGACAGGTCTTTTTTCGTACTACGGATCACTCCTATGTTGAACGCCTGCGCCGCCAGGGACTGATTACCGAAGACCAGTTGTCCACTCATCCTCAACGCAATTATGTTACGCGTTGCGTGGGCGGTTCACAGGTCACACCCGAGGCCGACGTAGGCGGACCGGCCGTTCTGGAATACGGAGATGTTCTGCTTCTTTGCAGTGACGGTTTATGGGGTCCTATCCCTCAGGAGGATGTAGCCAGCGCTGTCAGCTCGGATGCCCCCCTGTACAAGATTTCCCAGGAACTGGCTCATCTGGCGGTACAAACGGCCAACCCCGAAAGTGATAATGTAACACTGGCCGCTTTACGCTGGCTGGCTGAAGCCATACCCAAACCCGCTGAGGCAGTGATTCAGAATAAGAATAATTCTTCACAAGGTGATGATGGCAATCCATTGGACCAGGCCATTCACGATTTGCGTGATTTTGTTGACCAATGGGGAGACGATAAAAAATGAACACTCGTGTTGACGGACGTCAGTCCGACCAGCTCCGGCCGGTTAGCATTGAAACCGGTTTTACCCCCTACGCTGAAGGATCCGTGCTTATCAGTTGCGGCCACACCCGCGTATTATGTAATGCCTCTGTTCAAGAGCGGGTTCCGGGGTTTCTTAAAGGCAGTGGTAAAGGCTGGGTAACCGCCGAATACGGCCTGCTGCCACGATCTACCCATCAACGCTGCAAACGTGAAGCCGCCAGCGGCAAGCAAGGTGGGCGTACGCTTGAAATTCAACGCCTCATCGGCCGTTCTTTGCGCGCCGCAGTTGATCTGCAGGCACTGGGGGAGCGCACCATCATCCTGGATTGTGATGTGTTGCAAGCCGATGGCGGTACCCGCACCGCATCCATTAGCGGTGCCTGGGTCGCACTGAAAATCAGTATCGCCAGCTTGTTGGCCGAGCATAAAATTGATAGCGATCCTGTGCATAAACAGATTGCAGCCATCTCCGTGGGACTGCTGCAGGATGAGCCTTTACTGGATCTCAATTATTCGGAAGACTCCAGCGCCGAGACTGACATGAATGTTGTCATGAACAATCATCTTGAATTCATTGAAATTCAGGGTACAGCGGAAGATGAAAGCTTCTCCCGCACACAACTTAATCAGATGCTTGAACTTGCCGAGCAAGGCATTAATCAACTACTCAAACTCCAGTTACAGGCCCTTGACTGAATGCCTTCCCCTACTGAAAACATTCTTGTACTGGCCAGCAACAATGCCGGCAAGGTACGGGAAATCAACGAATTATTGCAGGATAGTGGAATACAGGTTGCCCCACAGAAAGACTTTTCGGTATCTTCTGCCATTGAAGATGGCCTGAGTTTTGTAGAAAACGCCATTATCAAGGCACGCCATGCCGCGCGCATCAGCGGGTTGCCCAGTATTGCCGATGACTCAGGTATAGAGATAGACGCTCTTGGTGGCAAACCCGGTATTTATTCAGCACGCTTTGCCGGCGAAAATGCATCGGATGATGATAATGTCAAAAAAGTTCTGCATGACTTGCAAGCTTTCAATGATGATCAGAGAGGCGCACGCTTCCAATGTGTGCTGGTCTATATGCGACATGCTGAAGACCCCACCCCGCTTATCTTTCATGGCACCTGGGAGGGAGCCATTTTACGCCAGCCCCAGGGTGAGAATGGCTTTGGATATGACCCTGTATTTTATGTGACTGACGCTGACTGCAGTGCCGCTCAACTTTCTGCAGATGAAAAAAACAAGCGCAGTCACCGGGGGCAGGCATTGAGATCCTTCTCTGACTGGTGGCATCGGCATCAGTCCGGGAAATCAGCTTAATCTGTTGACACTACCAAAGTAACCTCTTACCAGCAGGGGCAACCTGTTAGTTGGGTAGTTACGAAAATTTCTGTAAGTAGTTTTGTAGTTGCTCATAAGGATAATCAGCCACCACTTGCGCATCACCCAAAGCCTTTAGCAAAACCAGTCGTATCCGGCCATTAATCGCTTTTTTATCTACAGACATCAAATCCAGGTAAGCTTCCGCCGTAAATGCAGGCGGCTGTATGGGTAATCCAGCTGCGTCAATAAGCACTTGCACACGCTCGACATCAGCCGAAGTGAGCATACCCAGTTGCTGCGAAAATTCTGCAGCCATCAGCATTCCGGCGCCGACCGCCTCTCCATGCAGCCATACACCATACCCGGCACCTGCCTCTATAGCATGGCCGAAAGTATGCCCCAGATTCAGCAGTGCACGTACCCCGGATTCTTTTTCATCCTGTGCAACAATATCAGCCTTATCCTTACAGGAGCGTTCGATCGCCCACGCCAAAGCCTCTTCATCACGCGCCACAAGAGCCGGCATATTGTTTTCCAGCCATTGCAGAAATTCAATATCATTAATCAAACCGTATTTTATAATTTCTGCCAGCCCCGCAGATAGTTGGCGATCATCCAGCGTAGAAAGTGTGCGGGTATCAGCCACCACAGAGCGTGGCTGATAAAAAGCACCTATCATATTTTTTCCCAAGGGGTGATTAACGCCCGTTTTGCCACCAACCGATGAATCTACCTGCGACAACAAAGTTGTCGGCACCTGGATAAAAGCAATTCCACGCTGATAACAAGCGGCAGCAAAGCCCGTCATATCACCAACAACACCGCCGCCCAGAGCAATCAGTGTTGATTGACGATCAAAACGCCCTTTCAGTAAATCATCAAAAATACGATTTACTGTATCCAGGGTTTTGAATTGCTCACCATCCGGCAAGATGACCGAACTCACCTCATAATCTGACAAGGCGGATTCAAGCAGAGCAAGATAGAGTGGGGCGACTGTATCATTGCTGACGATCATAACCCGCTTCCCGGCTATGAAAGGGCGATACAGGGCCGCATCGCCAAGCAAGCCCGAGCCTATATAGATGGGATAACTGCGTTCATCCAGTGATACCTGCAACTCTGTTTTTATCGTCATGAGCTAATGCTCCCTCGCTGAAAGCATTCGCAGAATCTCCTGCACAACCGCATGCGCAGGGCGCCGATCTGTTTTTATAACCATGTCTGCCACATCGCGATACAAAGGGTCTCTCTGCGCAAACAACTCGGTCAGTTTTGCCAGAGGATCATCACCCTGCAGCAGTGGTCGATTGCGATCATGCCGGGTACGCTCATGCTGTTGCTGAGGATCACAATATAAATAAATAACCGTACCATCCGAACTCATCAAACGCCTGTTCTCTGGCTTGAGAACAGATCCACCACCGGTCGAAACAACTGAATTTCTGGTGCTTGCCAGCGCCTGTAAAACATGACTTTCACGTTTGCGAAAACCCTCTTCTCCTTCCAGGTCAAAAATGGTCGAAATACTCACACCGGTATTTTCCTGTATTTTTAAATCGCTATCATAGAATGACAGTCCCAGAGCCGAGGCAAGTTGTTTGCCAATAGTGGTTTTGCCCGCACCCATAGGACCAACCAGAAAGATTTTATCAATAGAATTCATATGCATAGCATAGAGTGGAGACAGGTTTCAAACAAGAAAAAACGCGCATTTAGCGCGTTTTTTCTTGTTACCTAAAGAAAGACTATAGACTTAACGAGATGCGCTCAGACTATCCTTGAGAATTTGTAACTACTCAGCGAAAATAACACAAAAAAGTGCTTGACACGATTTTAGCGTTATTTTTACTTTTTTAATTGCGCAACTGGCGACCC
>JAHXHF010000180.1 GCA_025656895.1 gamma proteobacterium symbiont of Bathyaustriella thionipta | reverse complement strand
GGGATTTTCGAATAAAACACCCTATTCCTTGCCACTCAAATACTGATTTCACTCACAACCGAATGCTGCGCAATTTGCTTATGCCAGAATAAGCCGGCAGGTTGCTGCTTTTCCGGCAGGAGATGCGGCTCATCCAGAACCAGCATGGCTTGCTGCAGGGAAAGTTCTTCAACATCATAAACCGGCAAGCCGTTATCTTCGCAAATTTCCCTTAAAAACATAGTGTTACCCCTTTTCACTATAATGCACATTAAGTTTATTGTAGTGCCACTTGAAAATATTACAAAGTTTTTTCTCAAAACCCCATCTATCTGCAGCTGTAACCCCTCGACGGGAATGCGTTCACGCAAATTTCTTGACGCTTATTCTCAGCCTGTATAAAGTACGCTGCGCTAAGGGTGCCACTGGCAACAGTGGTTAAACGGGAAGCCGGCGCAAATAATCCGGCACTGCCCCCGCAACGGTGATCAGGTAACGGAACAATACAAGCCTCTGAATTTATTCGGGAAGGCGTTGTTCTGAGGATGGCATAACTTGCATCCAGCCTGTCAGTCCGGAGACCGGCCCGGCGGAAAAACCAGAGTGTTGCGGTGGGCAATATGGGAATCAATGCGCCTTGTTTGTGCAGAGGCACGCGTACCTTTGGTTTTTCTACATTTTTGCTCCCGACACAAGGATTTTGAAATGAGAAGAACCCTATTGTATAGCGCTATGCTGGCTACTTTCAGCACCTCATTAGCGGCCGATGAAACCTCCTATGAACTACCGGCCATGCTTGTCAGCGCCACTCGCTACGCACAAAGTGATCTGAATATACCTGCCAGTATCAGCATTATTACGCGCCAGCAAATTCTTGACAGTGGCGCACGCAGCCTGAGCGATGTTCTTACCGGCCAAGCCGGTATTCAGGTGACGGATCTTTTTGCTGATGGCAGCTCCAGTGTCGTTGATATGCGCGGCTTTGGCCCCACTGCCGCGCAAAACACCCTCATTCTGGTTGATGGCCGCAGGCTAAACAACAGCAGTGATATAGGCGCGCCCGAACTGAACAGTGTCAATCTGGACAATATCGAACAGATTGAAATTGTCCATGGAAGCGCCGGTACTCTATACGGCAACATGGCGGTCGGTGGTGTTATCAATATCATCACCCGCAAGCCCGATGAATTTAACGCCCGGCTAAAGGCAGGGGCCGGCAGTTATAACGGCTATGCTTTGCAGGCTTCTGTTAGCGAACAACTAAAGAACGGTATTAATTACCGGCTCGGCGCCCGACAGCGTAAAAGTGACAATTATCGTGATCATAATGATCTTGATTTCTGGAGCCTCAACGGGCGACTGGGCTATCAGTACGCGCAGGGAGAAATATTTGCAGAAGCGCAAAAAGTATCGGAAGAATTGCAAACCCCGGGCGCACTCACAAAAGATGAACTGAAGCAGAATCGCAAACAGGTAGCCGCCCCTTTCAAAAATGACTTTCAGGATACCACCACCCGGATTTTCCGACTGGGGCTGGATCATAGCTTGGGCGAAGACTGGCGTAGCAGCGGAGAATTAACCTATCGTGACAGTGATCGCGATTTCCTCAACAGTTTCCGCGCCTTTCCCGGCACGCCGGCCACACTCGACCGGCGTGTTTATACCTTTAACCCCCGCCTCAGTGGCAGGCTGCCATCGGCCCTGGGTGACATCAACATCTCTAGTGGCGTGGATTTTGAGAATACCCGTTATGATTTGCAGTCATCCTTTGGCCGCACTTTACAAAAGCAGGATATCTGGGCTGTCTATGCTCAGGGTGTGTTTGAATTATCCTCACAATGGCAAGCCACCCTGGGTCTGCGCCATGCGCAAGTGAATAATGATGTTGAATATTTTGCCGGACAATCCAAAGATGATGATTCAGTCACCGCAAAATCGGCCGGGCTCAGTTATCAGGCTACCTCCAACATACGTCTGTTCGCGCGCATGGATGAAAACTACCGTTTCGCCACCGCTGATGAAAGCATCATTACCGCCACCTTTCGCCCTGAAGACCTGAAAACCCAGACAGGCCGATCCTGGGAAACCGGGTTGGAATTAAAACAAGCGTTATGGAATGCAAAAATACTGGCTTACCAGCTTAATCTTAACGATGAAATAGCCTTTGATTCAAGCGGCTTCGCCAACACCAATCTGGATAAAACCCGCCGCCGTGGCCTCTTGCTGGAAGGCCAGACCAGCCCCTGGAAAAACTGGAAACTGGGTGGAAACTACAACTATACCGACCCCACTATCACCGATGGCGCCTTTGATGGCAATGATATTCCGCTGGTCGCCAAACATACCGCCCGGCTTTTTGCGGATAGTTGGCTAACTCGCCAATTGGGCTTTAATCTGGAAGGCTTATACAAAAGTAAGCGGGTAGTCGGTGGTGATTTCAACAACAGCTTCAACAAACTGGATAGCTATAGCGTTGTGAATCTAAGCGCGAGATATGTAAGCGGGCCTTTTCGCATCAGTGCCAAAATTAACAATTTACTGGATAAAGAATACGAAGAAACCGCCAATACCGGCTTTGATGCCAGCTTTTCTCCCATTGTTGGCTTTTTTCCCGCGCCGGAACGTAATTTCTGGCTGACGTTTGAGTATACAGGGCATACCAAACCCGGACTAAATCCCCCCTAACCCCCCTTTTTCAAAGGGGGGAACTACTTCAATGTATTGGAAAAGATGGGTGTAGTATTCGAATAATCAACTTCGTATCCTCTTGAAAAAAAACAACTACAAACCAATCAACCTCACCTCCCCCTTTGAAAAAGGGGGATCGAGGGGGATTTCCAAATTAAATCACCTTCTTTGAAAAGTGGATTAAGAACTGGCTAATCAAACCAATCTGTTTTTGCTTCCCCCTTTGAAAAAGGGGGATCGAGGGGGATTTCCAAATTAAATCACCTTCTTTGAAAAGTGGATTAAGAACTGGCCATTCAAACCAATCTGTTTTTGCTTCCCCCTTTGAAAAAGGGGGATCAAGGGGGATTTTCAAATCAAATCACCTTTACCACAACAAGACACAAAGAACACCAAGACAATCGTTTATTTATTTCACATTCAAAATCGGTTTTCCTTGGCGAGCTTGGCGGCTTAGCGAGATTTCTTACAATCATTCTCTCGCAGAGGCGCAGAGAGCGCTAACAAAAGCCTTTATTTATGGCCTGGTTCTCAAGCTGCCGAGACTGTGAGATTTTTTGCTCTTTGCTTCCCCCCTTTGGAAAAGGGAAATCGAGGGGGGATTCGACCAGCTTCGCAAGCTCTTGATTCCCAACAAATATCCAGACATTCCCAATCACCCCCAGCCCCTCTTTGTTAAAGAGAGGAACTGCTTGCAGATTCTTGCCCAGTTCCAGATGAACAACAGAAAAAGCAGCGGGCAAAAAAAACGGGGCCCGAAGGCCCCGTTTCTTAACTTAAGCGTCTAAGTAAACTTAGATGCTCCAGTCTTTACGCATACCGATAGACAGTACGTCAACAGTATTGTCATCACCATTAACACTCAGATCTGAATCTGCTTCATAACGTTTCCAACCGCCATATACGCTGAAAGTTTTGCTGAAGTTATGACGGCCAGCGATGGTGTAAGACTTGATTTCACCATCAACACCACTGTCTTTCTCATTCAGGTCAGAGTAATCTTCATCACCGAATGAAGCCAGTACGGAGTTATTACCAAACTTACCTACATAGGCCAACCAGTAGAATTTACCTTCTTCTGCGCTCGGACGAATAATACCGCCTCTCCATGCAGCACCTTCACCAGCGTCAGTTCCAACAGCAGTACCTGAGTTATCATAACCGTTGGCTACTTCGAACTGACCGCGGATGCTGTGATTACCAAAGGTGAAAGCCGCACCGATTTTGTTACGGTTGCTGTCTTCATCATTCACTTTTACGTCAATTTGATCACTGCGTGCTACCCACACCCAGAAAGGACCGCTCTTGTATTGAGCACCTACACTGTAGAAACCGGACAGCTTGCCTTTTTCATCACTGTTTTCAGGGTTGTACGCGCCAATAAAGCTGAAACCGTTCCAGTTAGGAGAGGCATAAGCAATAATGTCAGGAGCAAAAGAGGTGTGACCAAAAGCACCACCGGACATACCACCACCACGACGAGCTTCAAACTGAGTGCCTACGAAAGGATCAGCTTTCACACCACCGGTGATTTTGTAAGGAGAAGCATGACGACCGGCCAGGAACAGACCCCAGTTGCCTTTGAGACCGACATAGGCATCTCGATTTTCAACGCCGGTAGAACCGTCATCGGTTTTACGACCGTATTCAAAACGACCGAAAGCGGTCATGCCATTGCCCAGTTTTTCGGTAGCGAAAACGCCCCAACGGCCGGGGGCGTCATCGTTTACGTAGGTAGGTTCGGCGTTATTAACGTCTGAAGACACGCCGGTCAATTCCACCTGGAAACGACCGTAAAGCTGTACAGAGCTGCCTTTGGCGCCGTCAATAGCCATTGCACTGGCAGCAGGCAGACCCAGAGCAGCAGCCATAGCTACTGAAAGGATTTTTTTGTTCATTGATGAACTCCTGATAAATAAAGAAAAAACATAAATCTAACTAACAGCGTGGATAATAGGGCATTAAGGACTCTTTTGCAACAGTATTTTGTAAAAAAACACACAGCGTTTGATTTTGTGGTAAAAATAAAACAGGTTGATTGTGTTTGTTGGGGTATTTTTTGTTTTTAAACGGAATAATCCCCCTCGATCCCCCTTTTTCAAAGGGGGAGGCAAAAGTGGCGCTGTTTTAATCAGATCACTCCCTCTTTTTCAAAGGGGGAAGCTAAAGTAACGCTGTTTTATTGGACTACTTCATTGCCTCCATGCTTTTTTCAAAAGAATGCGACAAACAATCCATTATTTCACCACCGCACAGACTACTTAAATACAGGAAATGCAGTTCCCCCCTTTGAAAAAGGGGGGCTAGGGGGGATTCAGCCTTTGACCTACTATCTGAAAAACCACATCCGCTACAGCCCCGGTTTCCAGCAGCACCTGCCGATTGTCGAAACGCAATACATACAAACCTAATTGACTTAGAGCCTTATCTCTTGCGGCATCTTGAATTTGAGCGTCATCATCAAAATGCTGCCCACCATCCAGCTCTATGACGAGCCGGGCTTTGGGGCAGTAAAAATCAACAATATAGTCGAGTATTGGTTTCTGACGGTAGAACTGCGCATTGTGCACTTGTTTGCTGCGCAGGCGTGACCATAAGCATTTTTCGGCTTCGGTCATGTTGTTGCGGAGTTTTTGTGAGTTTGATTTCAGGGTTTTGTTGTAGGGTTTCATGGTTTGTGCAGAAATTTATTTTGAAAATCCCCCTCGGTCCCCCTTTTTCAAAGGGGGAGGCAAAAGTAGCGCTGTTGTAATTAGCTTGCCCTCGATGCCTTTTTCAAAGTAAGCAAAAAGTAGCGCTATTTTATCAGACTACTACCCCCTTTTTTCAGATGATGAGGCAAAAGTAGCGCTGCTTTATTGACCACTACAGTTCCCCCCTTTGAAAAAGGGGGGCCAGGGGGGATTCACAATCCCTACCAACAAAAAAGCCCACAACAGTGGGCTTTTTCATTCTGGCTGGGGGACAAGGATTCGAACCTTGGTTGGCGGAGTCAGAGTCCGCAGTCCTGCCGCTAGACGATCCCCCAAATAGCGGGCTTTCCCGCCAGCGTATAAAACTGCTTAACGCTTGGAGAACTGTGGACGTTTGCGCGCTTTGTGCAAGCCGACTTTTTTACGCTCTACCTTACGTGCGTCACGGGTCAGAAAACCGGCACGGCGCATATCGCTACGCAGTTCTTCGTTATAACGTACCAGGGCACGTGCAATGCCGTGACGAATAGCGCCGGCCTGACCGGTGGTACCACCACCTTTAACGGTGACATTCAGGTCAACTTTATCCAGCATTTCAGCCACGCTCAAAGGTTGACGCACGACCATACGGGCCGTTTCACGACCGAAGAAATGATCCAGGCTGCGGCCATTGATTTTAATTTCGCCATTGCCGGGTACGAGAAATACACGAGCCGTAGAGCTTTTGCGACGTCCGGTACTATATATAGAGGTAACTGCCATTAGATTTTCCGTAAATTAATTGTGCTTGGGTCTACTATTAAATATCCAGCGCCTGTGGCTGCTGCGAGGCATGCTGATGCTCGGCACCGGCATATACTTTCAGTTTTTTGAACATGGCTCGACCCAGCTTGTTTTTCGGCATCATGCCTTTTACGGCTGTTTCCAATACACGCTCGGGAGCTTTTGCCAACAATTTTTCAAGATTGATTGACTTCAGGTTGCCTACATAACCGGTGTGATGATAGTACATTTTGTCTTTCATCTTATTACCGGTTACACGTACTTTTTCTGCATTAACAACCACAATGTAATCGCCTGTATCCACATGGGGCGTATATTCAGGCTTGTGTTTACCGCGCAGCCGATGGGCAATTTCGGAAGCCAGACGGCCGAGTGTTTTGTTCTCGGCATCAACCAGATACCAGTTTCTGCTGATCTCGGAAGGTTTTGTGCTTACTGTTGTCATACTATGCTCCGGCGCATTCAGGCCGCTTACTGTTAACGGAACGAAAAAGAGAGCAGATTCTATAGCACCGGCATCATTCTTTCAAGTCCGGTTTCGAAATAACAGGCAAAAAAATAGCGCTGCCCGGGGAGAGCAGCGCTCAATTCAATCACCAAAGGAGGAGTATCCTGAAAGTAGTTTCAGAATATGGTTATTCTCTTATATTTTGTTTGTTTTGTCAATTCTTATTTGCACGTCATAATAGCCCGCTTCCATACAGTCCTTTATTAACTCCAAAGCATCCACTCACTTTATAAAGAATAAATACTTGGCTTCTTTTATTCGCTCTATTGCTTCTACCGGCAGCAATACCCTGATTTCACGCATACTCGGCTTTATCCGTGATGTGGTGCTGGCGCATGTTTTTGGCGCGGGAGCCGCGACCGATGCTTTTTTTGTGGCTTTCAAGATTCCCAATTTTTTGCGCCGATTGTTTGCCGAAGGCGCTTTTTCGGTCGCTTTTGTGCCGGTTTTGAGTGAATACCAAAGCAAACGCAGCTTTGCCGAATTACAGCTTTTTGTTTCACGCGTTTCCGGCACGCTGGGGGCTATCCTGCTACTGGTTACTGTAGCCGGTGTTCTGGGCGCGCCCTTGCTGGCCACTGTTTTTGCCCCCGGATTTCTGCATGATCCGCTGAAACATCAACTGACCGTGGATATGCTGCGGCTGACTTTTCCTTATTTATTCTTTATTTCCCTGACTGCCTTCGCCGGTGGTATTTTGAATGCCCATCAACGCTTCGGGGTGCCGGCCTTTACTCCGGTATTGCTGAACCTGTCCCTGATCGGCTGCGCTTTATTGTTGTCACCCCGGATGCAACAGCCGGTTGTGGCGCTGGCCTGGGGGGTTTTGATTGCCGGCATCGCGCAATTTGTTTTTCAACTGCCCTTTCTGGCGCGTATGCGTTTGTTGCGCCCTCCCAGCTTCAAACCGGCCGATGAAGGTGTAAGGCGCATCGGCAAATTGATGATTCCGGCATTATTCGGTGTTTCAGTTACCCAGCTTAATCTTTTGCTGGATGTGCTGATTGCTTCTTTTCTGGTGTCCGGCAGTATTTCCTGGCTGTATTATTCTGACCGTTTGATGGAATTTCCTTTGGGCGTGTTGGGTGTGGCACTGGGTACCGTCATCTTACCCAGTTTGTCACGCCGTCACGCGGAACAAAACCAGCGTGATTTCAGCCATACGCTGGACTGGGCGCTGCGCTGGGTTCTGTTTTTTGGCGCACCAGCAGCCGTGGGGCTGTTGATGCTGGCTTCACCCATGATTGCCACACTGTTTTATTCAGATAAATTTACCCAGACGGATGTGCTTTTCTCTACCCGAAGCCTGATGGCTTATTCGCTGGGATTGTTACCCTTCATGCTCATCAAGGTACTGGCTCCAGCCTATTATGCCCGTCTGGATACCAAAACGCCGGTTCGGATCGGCATCATGGCTTTATTTGCCAATATGGCCTTTAACCTGATTCTGGTGTGGCCGCTGGCACACGCCGGCCTGGCGCTGGCCACGACTCTTTCCGCCAGCCTGAATGCTGGTCTGCTATTCAGGGGCTTGCGCAAGGCCGGCATTTATCAGCCCGATCATAGCTGGCGCTTTTCATTAACCAGAATCCTGCTGGCCTGCCTGCTGATGGCCGCCTGTTTGTACTGGCTGACGCCCCCGTTACAGGACTGGCTGCTACTGTCTGCCTGGCAAAGAGCTATACAGCTTGGCTGGATTATTTTAGCCGCCGCCGGTGTTTATTTCGCGACATTATTGGCATGCGGTATTCGCCTGCGGCACTTTCGTTCTGGCGCAAGCCTGTAATGGCTCGTTATACTGTGGCCTTTTTTGCGGGTTTGTCATGTATCTGATTCGTGGATTGCACAATCTGGATTCTGCTCATCGTGGTTATGTGGCCAGCATCGGCAATTTTGATGGCGTGCATCTCGGCCATCAGGCAGTATTGAGTGCCATGCAACAAAAATCGCAACTCTACGGCCTGCCCTCTCTGGTGATTACCTTTGAGCCGCAGCCACAGGAATATTTTCGCCCGGCCGAAGCCCCGGCAAGGCTCACCCGGGTACGGGAGAAATTGCAGCAGCTGAAAAAACTCGGCATTCATAGAGTTTTGCTGTTGAAATTCGGCCGGGAACTGGCGCAAATGAGTGCCTCTCAGTTTCTGCATGATTTACTGATAAAAAAACTGGCGATTAAACATTTGTATGTGGGGGATGATTTTCGTTTTGGCCAGCAGCGGCAAGGCAACTTCGACATGCTGCAACAACAGGGCGAACCCCTGGGGCTGGAAGTGGCCAGCCTGCCCAGCTTTGCAATGGATGGTGAGCGCGTTTCCAGTACCGCTATACGCGCCGCGCTGGCAGCCGGCAACCTGCAGCATGCGGCTCGACTGCTGGGCCGACCTTTCAGTATTTGCGGACGTGTTATTCATGGTCACAAACGCGGGCGCAGCATTGGTTTTCCCACACTAAATATTCCGCTGCAGCGGCTGCACAGCCCGTTACAGGGTGTATTCGCGGTCTATGTGGAAGGTTTAACAGATACTCCTCTTGCCGCTGTTGCCAATATAGGCAAACGGCCTACGCTTGCCGGTGAACATCAACTATTACTGGAAGTACATGTTTTTGATTTTAATCGCCAGGTCTATGGAAAACAGGTAAGTGTGCGTTTTGCCCATCGTCTGCGTGATGAAATAAAATTTGCTTCATTCGATGAACTGCGTCAACAAATTGAACAGGACGCGCAGCAGGCCAGAAGCCTGTTGAAAATATATTAACTCAAGGCCTTTGTTGTGACTGACTATAAAAAAACCCTCAATCTTCCCAAAACCAAATTTCCGATGAAAGGCAATCTGGCGCAGCGTGAGCCGGAACGTCTGAAAAAATGGCAGCAGAATAAACTGTATGAACAGATTCGTTCCGCCTGCGCGGGACGCCCCAAATTTATTCTGCATGACGGCCCGCCTTATGCCAACGGTGACATTCATATTGGCCATGCAGTGAATAAAATCCTCAAGGACATCATTATTAAAAGCCGCACGCTATCCGGCTCTGATGCGCCTTATGTTCCCGGCTGGGATTGTCATGGCCTGCCAATTGAATTACAGGTTGAAAAAAAGGTCGGCAAACCCGGTCACAAAGTCAGCGTGGCCGACTTCCGCAAAGCGTGCCGCAGTTACGCCGAAAAACAGGTAAATCGGCAGCGTGATGATTTTATCCGCCTGGGGGTCAATGGTGACTGGCAACATCCCTACCTGACCATGGATTTTCAGTTTGAAGCCGATATTGTGCGTTCCCTGGGGCGCATTATTGAAAACGGCCATGTACAAAAAGGCTTCAAGCCGGTGCACTGGTGTACCGACTGCGGCTCGGCCCTGGCAGAAGCCGAAGTTGAGTATCAAAACAAGGACTCATTCGCTATTGATGTGCGGTTTCCGGTGGTTGACCCGAGTGATGCCGAAAGCCGCTGCCAACATGCGCCCAATGGCCTGGGTGAAGGGCCTTTATCGGTCGTTATCTGGACAACCACACCCTGGACCCTGCCCGCTAACCAGGCGGTGGCACTGAATCCCGAGCTGGATTATGCCATTGTGCAAATCGAAGATGATGATAAAAAACAACGTCTGCTGGTGGCTGAAGCACTGATGAAAGATGCCATGGACCGTTTCGGCTTCAGCCATTATCACGTGGTCGGCTACGCCCGCGGACATGCCTTTGAAGGCCTGCAATTACGCCACCCTTTTTACAACCGTCAGGTGCCGGTTATCCTGGGTGAACACGTCACTACCGAAGCCGGAACCGGCGCGGTACATACCGCCCCCGGGCACGGTCTGGATGATTACCTGGTGGGTATGCGTTACCAGCTGCCGGTGGATAACCCGGTGGGCAGCAATGGTTGTTTTTATGAGGATACGCCATTGTTTGGCGGCCAGCATGTGCTCAATGCCAATGAAAAAGTCATTCAGGTTTTGCAACAACACCATGCTTTGCTGCATGAAGAACGCCTGAATCACAGCTACCCGCACTGCTGGCGGCATAAAACACCGATTATTTTTCGCGCCACGCCGCAATGGTTTATCGGTATGCAGGCTAATGGCCTGCAGGCTGACGCACTGAAAGCCATTGAGCAGGTTCGCTGGATGCCGGACTGGGGCAAAGAGCGCATCAGCAATATGATTAAAAACCGTCCGGACTGGTGTATTTCCCGCCAGCGTACCTGGGGCGTACCCATTGCATTGCTGGTACACAAACAAACGGGAGAAATGCACCCGAACACCGCTGAATTGATGGAAACCGTCGCGCAGGCCATTGAGCAGCAGGGCGTACAAGCCTGGTTCGACATGACTCCGCAAGACCTGCTGGGTGATGACGCGCATGATTACGAAAAAGTCAGCGATACCCTGGATGTGTGGTTTGATTCCGGTAGCAGTCACGCCTGCGTTCTGGACAGACGTGCTGAACTGCAACGTCCGGCTGACTTGTATCTGGAAGGCTCGGATCAGCACCGGGGCTGGTTTCAGTCATCTTTGCTCACTTCGGTTGCCATGAACGGCCAGGCACCTTACCAACAATGCCTGACACACGGTTTTACGGTGGATGCCGATGGCCGCAAGATGTCCAAATCCCTGGGCAATGTCATGCAGCCTCAGAAAGTGGTGAAAAATCTGGGGGCTGATATTATCCGCCTGTGGGTTGCGGCTACCGATTATCGGGGGGAAATGAATGTATCGGATGAAATTCTGAAACGTACCGCCGATGCCTATCGCCGTATTCGTAATACAGCGCGTTTTTTATTATCCAATTTACACGGCTTTGAAGTGGATCAACACTTGCTGGCGGCCGATCAAATGTTGCAACTGGACCGCTGGCTGGTGGCAAGGGCGGCCCAGTTGCAGCAGGAAATTATGGCCGCTTATGATGATTACCAGTTTCATCTGATTTACCAGAAGATTCATAATTTCTGCATCGTTGAACTGGGTGGTTTTTATCTGGACATCATCAAGGATCGGCAATATACCTGCGCCACCGACAGCAACAACCGGCGTTCCGCACAAAGCGCCATCTACCATACCATCGAGGCGATGGTGCGCTGGTTGGCGCCCATTCTGAGTTTTACCGCGGATGAAATATGGGAGCACATTCCCGGTGAGCATGAAAGCAGTCTGTTTATTCAGCCCTGGTATGAGCATTTGTCCGCCATGCCGGCAGGTTCCCGCTTCAGCCTGGATGAATGGAAGCAGTTGCAGGCCATTCGCTCAGCCGTTTCTACAGCGCTGGAGCAATTACGCAAGGATAACCGCATTGGCTCGTCTCTGGACGCGGAAGTAGATTTGTATTGCGATGAAACTTCAAGCGCGCTGCTACAACCGCTGGGGGATGAATTACGATTTTTATTAATCACTTCGGACGCGGCCCTGCACCTTCTGGCAAATGCCCCGCAAGATGCCCAGCAAACCGAACTGGCCGGCATCAAGCTGTTGGTCAGGGTATCTGAAGAGGCCAAGTGCGTTCGTTGCTGGCATCACCGTGCGGACGTCGGGCAGCACCCCGAGCACCCGGAAATTTGCGGCCGTTGCCATGACAATTTATTCGGCGCGGGTGAGCAGCGGAGTTTTTGCTGATGCTGCGTTGGCTATGGCTTTCCGGCCTGGTGATTCTGCTGGATCAGTTCAGCAAATATTGGGCGGTGCAATCTTTGCGCCTGCATGAACAATGGCCGGTATTTCCCTCTTTCAGCCTGACACTGGCCTATAACAAAGGCGCCGCTTTCAGCTTTCTGGCGAACGCCGGCGGTTGGCAACAGGGTTTTTTTATTATTGTGGCTGTACTGGTTACCGGCTTTTTGCTGCTGTGGCTGTGGCGTTTACAGGCTCATCAAAAGTGGGAAGGCCTGGCACTGGGCCTGTTGATTGGCGGTGCTATAGGCAATTTGATTGACCGAGTTTTATACGGTCAGGTCACCGATTTTATTCTGCTGTATTATGGCAACTGGTCCTGGCCGGCCTTTAATCTGGCGGATTCAGCCATTTCAGCCGGAGTGGTCATACTGCTGCTGGATGCTTTTTTTCCAATCACAGCGCTTCGGTGAAAACACCCTGAGTACTCACTGATTCGTCAGTTGCCGCTGTAAACCACACAAATATTCAGCCGCATCGAACTGCCGTGCTGTAGGACGTTGGCTGATATCCGGGTCTATAAAAAAGATTTGCTCGCTAGCTACGGCTGCAATAGAAGAAAAGCTACTCCAGTAAGCCAGACTGTCACCCTGCTGCGAGGCACTCATGCTGGCCACAATCACTTGCGGATTTCCGGCCAATACGCTTTCCGGATCGACACTGAAGGCACTGCGCTGAACCTCTGCGAATATATTGCGGAAGCCGCACAGCTGAAAAATCTGCTGCAAGGAAGAACTGCCGCCAACCGTCATCAGCGGCTTTTGCCACAGCTGGAAAAACAGTTTGAGCTTCGCTTGCGGAATATGATTTTGCAAGCTCTGCAAACGCTGCTTTAATTGCAGCGCCTGCTGCCGGGCCGGGGCTTCGCTGCCGGCCAGCTTTCCTATGGCCATTATGTCATCAATAATTTGCTGTAGATTGCCCGGATTGCTGGCAAAAATCTGAATGCCCTGCTGGCGCAGCCAGTCTATGTCTTTTGCTGAATTACCCGCTGGCCATACCACCGCTATATCCGGCTGCAACTGCAATACCTGCTCACGATTCAAATGCAGCGCATCGGCAATAACCGGCAGGGAAGCTGCTGCTGCGGGATAATCGCTGAAACGAGCCACTCCCACCAGCTGGCTGCCCGCTCCGGCCGAAAAAACCAGTTCAGTTGCATGCGGTGACAGACTGATCAGGCGGGGCCGGTTTTCGCTGGCTGCGACCGTCATACTCAGCAACATAGCCAAAGCACAGCCGCCCCGCAGCAGCCAATCATTCATAATGAACGGCGGTTCATGAATTCCAGCGTATCCGGCCGCTCAGAACTCCGGCTGAGGCGGCTGATCGCTGCATTCGCTATGCTCAGCCGATACAGGTTTTGCAATGGCAGGTTCAAACTGTGGGCAATCGCTGCACGGATAACACCTGCGTGTGCCACCACCAAAACGGACTCACAGGACTCTTGCCAGATAGCATCACTGGCCTCTGCCACCCGTGCTACAAACTGATCCAGTGGTTCGGCTTGCGCCGGCCGACAGCTTATCGGATCATGATAAAAATCCGCCAGTTGACGGCTGTCTTCGGCCTGCAGGTCAGCCGATGATTTACCTTCCCAGCAACCGAAACCCACTTCACGCAAACGCTCGTCCATACGCAGCGGCAGCTGCTTTTGTTGCGCCAGTTCTTCGGCAAATGCCCGACAGCGCAACAAGGGTGATGTAACAATATACTGCCAGGGTGCGGGGCCGCTCACGGCCGAACGCATCTGCCGCCAGCCTTTGCGGCTTAAAGGGTCGTCAATGGCACCCCGGTATTTTCGCCCGCCTTCAGGCTCACCGTGACGCAGCCAGTCTATCGTTTGCCTGACCGCTGCCATCAGGCCAGCACCATAATCAGCGCCAGCAACCCCAGGCCACTGAGCAGAAAAAAACCGGCACGCCAAAGCAACGTCATACTATTATCAATGCGGTTGCTTTCATCATCATCCAGCTTTAAAGCCCCGCGCCCGATGGCTGTCAGTAACTGACGCGGTGAGCGCTGACGTTCATTTTGCAGGCTGTCTCTCCAGGCGGACAAAGCATCTTCCAGACTACCCGCCAATGCGTAACAGAGTCCGCTCAGTCTGGCCGGCAGCCAGTCCAGAATATCCAATAAACGCAGGCTGGTTTTACGCAACGCCAGACCGTGCAAACGACCCTGGCTGGCCGCCATTACCTGTTCATTCACCAGCCGGTAAATCACCGCACCCAGGGGACCCAGCAGCACAAACCACAACAAGGGGGCGAAGAAACGATTATTAGCCTGCCACAGTAAGGCATCCGCAATAGCCGGCTCAATCTGTTGTTCATTGACCGGAGGTTCATCCATAAGCAGCTCCTGCTGAACCTTGTGATGTTCCCCGGCCGTTTGCAGGCCATCAGGATGCCAGCAAGTCTCGATCTGACGACTGATGTCTTTCGGACCCAGCGACAGATAAAGCATCAGGCTGGCAAACAGAAAACTTCCGCTTAGCCCGAATAAAGCCTGCATAAGACTGGCCAGCAGCAATACCAGCAATGCGGGGGGTAACAGCAGAGCCAGCATCATGCGTGCATCATCCGCCTGCCAGTTGGCCGGCAGCAGAGCGCTCAGTCGTTGATGATAATCAGCCAGCCAGTCAAATTGACGATAGCGCTGCAACCCGGGCAGCATTCTATCCAGTAAAACAGCACTCAATATGCACAAAAAGGTCATGCTATCGGTCTCGTTGATGAAATAAACCCGGCTTCAAAGACTGCATAAATAGCGCTGCCAGTCAAAAGCCGCACCCGGATCGGTCTTGCGCTGCGGTGCTATGTCCGAATGGCCGATTATACGGGAAGGACGGATATGCGGGCAGGCCTGCATGATAGCCCTGCTCAATTGTGTCAGGACCTGGTATTGCGCATCGGTATAGTCAATATCATCGACTCCTTCCAGCTCTATGCCTACTGAAAAGTCGTTGCAGGCCGGACGCCCTTCAAATTCTGACAAACCCGCATGCCAGGCGCGTTTCTGCAAGGCAACATATTGCACCATCTCGCCTTCTCTGCTGATCAGAAAATGACTGGAAACCCGCTGCTGATATATTTCACTAAAAAACGGGTGCGCATCTGCCGGTAATTGATTGCTGAAAAAAAGATCAATCCAGTTCTTTCCAAACTGCCCCGGTGGCAGGCTGATATTATGAATCACCAGCAAATCAATCACAGCAGCTGCCGGACGATCATCAAAATTGGGGGAATCACAGCGCCGCGCCGCATTTAACCAGCCATCATTCCATTGCTGCACAGCCGGACTCCCCCTGATAGTGAATAGTTGATTGCACTTTAATCCGGACGCTTGTCATGCATTTTCAGTAATTCATCAATCTGCAGGCCCAATCATGCACCTGATACTTGTATTGCGCCCATTCGGATGCTAGTTTAAGCGAAGAGAGGGCTGCATGCATTGTTGATGCTTTGCTGCGCGGCTTCCGAATAAAATAATAAGCGAAAAAGTCCCGTTATCCGGCCTTTTCCAGCATTCTTTTTGCCGGATTTGTGCTTAACAATAACGGAAATTGTTTTTTTGCTCAGGATTTCCTGATTTATCGACTAATACGGATACAGAATCAAGCATGCAGGATCAAATTACAAAAAACACCATCGACAAGGTTCGCGAGGTTTTACGCAAAACCCTGCCCCGTCTTATGCAGGGCATGCTGGACAAAATGGACGATGCCCTGTTCGATTATTCAGACCGTGCCGAAACAGAAAAACAGCACACAGCCTACATGGATGCCATGCGCAATCTGCGCAAAGGCCGCAAAACCTTACAGCAACAGTTCGAACATAAATGCCTGGAGGCCTATACCAAATTCTGGAGTCAGAGTGGCGAGAAAACCGGCAAACAAAAAGATGATGACGCCCCCAAAATTGATTTGAGTGGCGAAGGATTCTCCCTCATTGATGATGCCGACCTGGAAGAAAACCTGGCCGTTACGGTCATGATATCGAAAGCTGAAAGCAGCTATGAAGGCGCCTTGTTTAGCATTGAACAACGTTTTGAAGCATTGGGCGCGAAGGATATTTCCAATATCAACAATCCTATCGCTCCCAAAACCCTGGCCGATGCTTTTGAAGACTCGCTGGAAGCCGTTGAACTTGATCTTGACCTTAAAATTGTACTGTACAAATTATTTGATAAAGAAGTACTCGGCTTTATCGGTGGTATGTACGATGAAATCAATCACCTGCTGGGCAAACAGGGTGTGCTACCCAACCTTGCTGCCAGAGGCCGCCGCAACCCGGTATCACCTGCTGTACAACGGGCTCGTAGTCGCGAAGCTGCCGAAGCAGGTGACGATGATTCGCAGCTGGCGTACGAAGAGGAATCCTCTTACGTACAGGCCGAGATCTTTAACACCCTGCAACAATTAATGCAGGTGCGGCGACCGGCAGGAACCCAGATTCCCCGCTATGGGCCTTCGGGTGCGCCTCTGCCCGCAGTAGCCTCCAGTGAACTGCTGAACGCCCTGTCGCAGATTCAACACAGTGCACCTATGCCGGTTGTGGGCGGTGACAGCCAGCTGATCACGGAACAGCCGGATGTTAAAAATGCACTGATGTCCGAATTGCAAATCAATCGTACCGCCGCCACCCGTACCATTGGAGAAGCAGAGGATGACACCATTGATGTCATCGCCATGCTGTTTGAATTCATCCTGGAAGATCGCAACCTGTCTGACAGTATGAAAGCGCTGATCAGCCGGCTGCAAATCCCCATGCTCAAGGTCGCCATTCTGGACAAGACCTTCTTCAGCCAGAAAGCCCATCCGGCACGGCGTTTATTAAATAATCTGGCTCAGGCCGCTATCGGTTGGGTAGAAACCGAAGATCGTGGCAAAGATACTCTTTATGGCCAGATCGAGCGCATCGTTGGACGCATCCTGACCGAATTCGGCAATGACCCCGACCTTTTTGCCGAACTGAATGAAGACTTTGACA